>JAZOBI010000052.1:0-144607 GCA_045595885.1 Faecousia sp.
GCCTTTGAACGGTGTCGCTACGATTTCTTCTCCCGACGCCCGTACTCTGGTGATCTCTCCCTGGGGTACCAAACTGCTGAAGGAAAGTCGGATCGTAGCCATGTCGTTCTGTGAGCCAAGGAGTTGAACAACTTGCTTGTCTTCCTAAGACCGCTTGGGCCTTCCGACTTGCCTTTGAACGGTGTCGCTACGATTTCTTCTCCCGACGCCCGTACTCTGGTGATCTCTCCCTGGGATACCAAACTGCTGAAGGATATCCAGAAGGCTATTCAGGTTTCTGATCTTGGTATCAATCCGCAAAATGACGGTCGTGTGATTCGTTTGACTTTCCCCATGCTGACGGAAGACCGTCGTAAGGAACTGGTTAAGCAGATCAAAAAGTATGCCGAGGATGCCAAGGTTGCCATGCGTAACATCCGCCGTGACGGTATGGATTATGTGAAGAAGCTGAAGAAGAACAGTGAAATCACCGAGGACGATCAGAAGAAGGCTGAAAAGGATCTGCAGGATCTTCTTGACAAGATGATCAAGAAGGTTGACGAGGCCACTGCCGTCAAGGAAAAGGAACTGATGGCTCTGTAAGATGGCTGCCTTTTGCCGATATCACCTGTCATCCTGAGCGAAGCATAGCGAAATGGAAGGATCCGTTTCTCCGATATCAAGAGAACGGATCCCTTCACGCGTTTCGCTTGGTCAGGATGACATATTGTTTATTTGAAAGTGAGGTGCTGTTATGGCACTTTCCAATCCCGTTCCTCAACATATCGCCATCATCATGGATGGTAATGGGCGTTGGGCTCAGAAACGAGGCTTGCCCCGGAATGCCGGCCATAAGGCAGGCGCGGAGGCTTTTCAGCGAATTGCCTCGTATTGTCGTGACCTGGGTGTTAAATATCTTACGGTATATGCTTTTTCCACTGAAAATTGGAGACGTTCGGATGAAGAAGTTTCCGGTATTATGGAACTGTTGGAAAACTATCTGAATGAAGCAAAGAAGCATTTGGATGAAAATGACTGCCGTTTTTTTGTTTTTGGCGATCTGTCCCGGTTGACTCCCAAGTTGCAAAGACTTTGCCGGGAAGCTATGAAGCGTACCGCGAAATATGACAGAGTTCAGGTGAATTTCTGTCTGAACTACGGTGGCAGAGATGAGATTGTCCGGGCTGTCAAGAAATATGCCGCTGAAGTTGCGTCCGGAAAAAAAGATCCGGATCTGCTTACGGAACAAGAATTTGAAAATTACCTGGATTCTGCCGGTGTGCCTGATCCGGAGTTTGTGATCCGTCCCTCCGGCGAACAGAGGACCAGTAACTTTTTGCCCTGGCAGAGCGCTTATTCCGAATTGATATTCATGAATGTGCTTTGGCCGGATTTTTCCAATGACGATCTGGATGCGGCTATTGCCGAATTCTATCGCCGTAATCGCAGATTTGGAGGCGTGTAACCCTTGAAAACCCGTATTATTGCGGCGGTTGTGCTTGTTCCGCTGCTTCTGCTGCTGCTTTTTTGGGCGCCTGTTTGGCTCAGCGCGTTGGTGGCCGGTTTCTTGTCCGCGATCGCTTCTTATGAGTTGCTTTACCGAACAGGTTTGAATAAGCATATCCGGTTGAATATCTATTCCGCGTTGATGGCGTTTGCTGTGAGTATGTGGAGTTATTTTCAGTGGAATTACGGTATCATTTTGCTTGCGGTGCTGTGTTTCTATCTGTTGGTGTTTGGCGAAATGATGATTGCCCATTTGACACTGCACATTAAGGACGCGGCTTTATGTTTCATGTCCGGTATTTTGATTCCATTTATGCTTACTTCCCTTGTTCGGATCCTGGCTATGGAGCAGGGGAGAATGCTGGTATGCATTCCCTTTGTGATCGCTTTTATGTCCGATGTTGGAGCCTATTTTATAGGTGTTTTCTTTGGAAAGCATAAACTATGTCCCCGCATCAGCCCGAAAAAATCGGTGGAAGGCTTAATTGGCGGTGTTTTGATCGGCACCCTTTCCTTGCTGCTGTATGGCTGGATCGTGAATACTTTTTTCGCCGCCGGAACCCGCTACTTACCCCTACTGATTTATGGCGTGATCGGCTGTCTGGCTTCCGCTTTCGGTGATTTGTGCTTGTCTGTGATCAAACGGCAGACGGGAATTAAGGACTACGGTAATTTGATCCCCGGCCATGGCGGTGTGCTGGACCGGCTGGATTCCGTTCTTGTGGCGGCTCCGCTGACGGAAGCCCTGCTGCTGATTTTTCCAATGGTGTAATATATGATGAAAAATATTTGTATTTTGGGCTCTACCGGTTCTATTGGCCGGCAGAGCCTGGATGTTATCAGCCGAATGAATGAGGTTCGGGTCTGTGCGCTGACCGCGGGAACCAATGTAGAACGCATCGCGCAGCAGTGCCGTCAGTTTATGCCAAAATTGGCGGTTATGGCCACACAGGAGGCTGCCGATGCCCTGAAAAATGCCATTTCTGATCTGGATATCCAGGTTGCCTGGGGTGAGGATGGCCTGATTCAGGCCGCTACTATGGCAGAGGCGGAATGTGTGATTACCGCTGTGGTGGGAATGTTGGGCTTGAAACCAACGCTTGCGGCGATTCGAGCCGGCAAGCGAATCGGTCTTGCCAATAAAGAGACTTTGGTGTGCGCAGGCGAATTGGTCATGGCGGAAGCGGATAAATATGGCGCTGAGATCGTACCTGTGGATTCCGAACATTCGGCTATTTTCCAATGCTTGATGGGAAGTCATAGCCCCCGTGAAGTGGAGAAAATTATCTTGACCTGTTCCGGTGGCCCGTTCTTTGGGAAAAATCGGGAAGAACTTTCTTCCGTGACGAAAGATGACGCGTTGCGTCATCCAAACTGGAAGATGGGTCCCAAGATCACTGTGGATTGCGCCACGCTGATGAATAAGGGTCTGGAAGTGATTGAAGCCATGCGTCTTTACCGCTTGCCTTTGGAAAAGGTGGATGTAGTCATTCATCGGCAGAGTATCATTCATTCCATGGTAGAATTCTGTGACGGAGCGGTGATGGCCCAAATGGGTACGCCGGATATGCGGCTTCCTATTCAGCTGGCTTTGACGTTTCCTGAAAGAATTCCCTGTCCCGTGGATAAGCTGGATCTGCTGACCTGCGGACCATTGACCTTTCATAAGCCGGATTTGCAGGCATTTCCCTGTCTTGCTCTGGCCATGGATTGCGCGCAGAAGGGCGGCAATCTTTGCGCTGCCATGAACGGTGCCAACGAAGAAGCTGTGGCATTGTTCCTTGCCGATAAGATCGGCTTTTATGATATTTTCCGTCTGGTTCAGGGTGCGGTGGAAGCTGCCCAGTGGATTTCTTCCCCTACATTGGATCAGATTTTGGATACAGACCGCCTGGCACGGGCATATGTGCGAGCAAATTATTGAGTTTCGAGGACGATTATGAGCACAGTTATTAGCATTCTTTTTGCTGTTTTAATTTTCAGCTTTTTGATCTTTATTCATGAATTTGGCCATTTTATCTGCGCCAAGCTTTCCAATGTCCGGGTGAATGAATTTGCCATATTTATGGGTCCGCCCATCTGGAAGAAGCAGAAAGGGGAAACTCTGTATTCCATCCGTTGTATCCCTATGGGCGGATACTGCGCCATGGAAGGCGAGGACTCCGACACGGATGATCCCCGCTCTTTTCAAAAGGCTGCCTGGTGGAAGCGGCTGATAATTCTGATTGCCGGTGCTGCTATGAATTTCATTGCCGGTTTGCTGATCTTGTGCATTGTATACGCCCCGGCGCAGCAGTTCATTACCCCTGTAATTGGCAGTTTTGAAGACTTCTGTACCATTGATGGAGAAGACGGATTGCAGGTTGGAGACCGTTTTGTGGAGATAGACGGAGAAAAGATTTTTCTCCATTCCGATTTTTCCCTGATTTTGTCCCTGAACGAGGGCGATATTCACGATATTGTGGTGGAGCGGAACGGTCAGCTGGTGGAACTGAATGATTTTTACCTGGAACGCCATGAGGTGACCTATGAGGATGGCACATCCGCCATGATGCTGGGCTTCTCCTTTGCACCGGAGGAGGCGACCTTTGGCAGTACAATTCGGTTCGTTTGGAATACGGCCGTGAACTGGGTTCGCACTGTACGCATCAGCCTGCAGATGCTCTTTACCGGAAAGGCCGGCCTGTCTGATGTTTCCGGTCCTGTCGGAATTGTAAATACCATGACAGATGTGGCTGCTTCTTCCGCCACATGGGTAGATGCCTTGCTGAACCTTTTGTATTTTGGCGCCTTCCTGGCGGTGAATCTGGCTGTGATGAATTTGTTGCCGGTTCCGGCGTTGGATGGCGGCCGCGTGGTGGCTTTGCTGCTGACTACCGGCATTGAAGCCGTTACAAAAAAGAAAATTGATCCCAAGTATGAGGGATATATTCATGCCGGCGGCATGATATTATTGCTGGCTTTAATGGCCATCATTATGTTTAAGGACGTATTTTTCATTTTTAAGGGATGATGATATGACGAAACAGATCCTTGTAGGCGATGTGTCCATTGGCGGTGGAAACCCCGTTGTGATTCAATCCATGTTGAATACGAAAACAACGGATGTCCAGGGTTCTTTGAATCAGATCAAGCAGCTGGCTACAGCCGGTTGCCAGATCGCGCGGCTTGCGGTGCCTAATATGGAAGCGGCAAGAAGCTTTGCGGATATCTGCAAGGAAAGTCCCTTGCCGCTGGTTGCGGATATTCATTTTGACTATAAGCTGGCTATTGCCGCTGCCGAAGGCGGCGCCAGCAAGATTCGCATCAATCCCGGCAATATCGGTGGGGAGGATCGGGTAAAAGCGGTTGTGGATGCGTGCAAGGATTTGCGTATTCCCATTCGCATTGGCGTCAATGGTGGCAGCCTTGAGAAGGAATTGCTGGAAAAATACGGACATCCCACTGCCCAAGCCCTGGTGGAAAGCGCTTTTGGCCATCTGGAACTGTTGGAAAAGTTTGGATTTTATGATACCTGTGTTTCTATGAAGTCCAGCACGGTTCCCACGATGGTGGCTGCCTGTCGGCTTTTCCGGGGAAAATGTGATTATCCGCTGCATATTGGTGTGACGGAAACGGGACCTGTTAAGCAGGGTCTTATGAAATCTGCCATGGGCATTGGCGCTCTGCTGCTTGATGGCATTGGCGACACCATTCGGGTTAGCCTTACCGATGACCCTGTGGAGGAAGTATATGCCGCCAAGGATATTTTGAAAGCTGCCGGACTTCGCAAGGATGGCGTGAATATCATTTCCTGCCCCACCTGCGGCAGAACCCGGATTGATTTGATCAGCCTGGTTAACCAGGTGGATGCAGCGCTGAAAAACTGTGAGAAGCCTATTACTGTTGCGGTTATGGGTTGTGTTGTCAATGGTCCCGGCGAGGCAAGAGAAGCCGATATCGGTATTGCCGGCGGTGACGGTTGGGGCATGATTTTTGAAAAGGGTGTGCAGGTGGACAAGCTGCCCTACGATGAATTGCTGCCTGCCCTGTTAAAACGAATTGAGGCAATGTAAAACAGGAGGGTATTTCCATGAAATACATTTTCCCGTTCATTCTGATTTTTTGTATGGTACTTTCTGTTTGCGGCTGCTCCAATGCCCAGTATCGGGAATCGGATTTTCTGGGAAAAACCTCGGCCCAGATCGTATCCGAGTTCGGGGAATTTGATTGCGTTGGAAAAGCCGCGGATGCGGATAGCCTTTACCGAAATACCAGCTGCGGATATTCCCTCGGGGAACCCGACCCGGGTTTGTTCAGCAGCAGCCCGGAACTCCTTTTCTATATTTCTTTTGACGAAAATGGAATTGCCTGCCGTTGCTACGAGAGCAACCGGCCCGAGGGTTAACAGAATGATCACTGAGGTAAATACATGAAGGAACAAGTTTTCTTTTTGAATATGTTTCCTGACTACGAGCCGCCTGAAGGGTTACTGGAACCCCTTTCTCAGGCGGCTGTTGTCGCTGCGGACATTGAACTTTCTAAGCGACAAGTTTCTGTTGCGATAGATTGTCCGCAATATATTTCTTTCCGGGATTTGGATCAAATTTCCCGCGAAATTCAGAATGCCTATGGACTGAAGCAGGTTGAAATTACTGCCACACATCCGGCCCATCAGCTTCAGAATATGGATACATATGATTTGATGATGCTCTTTGTTCGGGAAAACTCTATGAATCGTGGCGCGTTGGCCGGCGCCCAATGGGAATGGGCCGGAAATGATTTGACAGTGAAGCTGAAGGGAAACGGTGTTAGGCAGCTGCAGGAAGCGGCTCCGGCTGTTTGCCGGTGCTTGCGTGAGCGGTTTGCTTCGCCCGTTTCCATTACCTTTGAAGCCGGACAGGCGCTGGAGGGGCAGGAATTGTTTGCCGCAATGGAACAGATTCGCAGTCAAACAGCTGTTTCCGTTCCGGAGCCTGTGGAAAAGGTTCCAAAACAACAGCAGAAACAGGATAATCCGGCGTTTTACGGAAAACCCATTAAGGTTTCTCCCATACCAATGAAAGATCTGAATCTGGATATGGGCAGTGTGACCGTAGAGGGCAAAGTATTTGCCGTGGAACATAAAGAGCTGAAAAAACGAAATGCCTGGGTTATCAGTTTTGATGTGACGGACTATACCGGCTCTGTTCGGGTGAATCGTTTTATGGAGGCCGGAGAGGCAAAGCCGATTCTGGATAATGTGAAGGTTGGGCAGGTACTGAAGGTACATGGAAAGCTGGAACTGAATCGCTATGATAACGAAATGGTACTCAAACCCTTTGCCCTTCAGCAGGGTTCCATGCCTAAGCGTAAGGATCTGGCAGAAGGCGAAAAGCGGGTTGAACTGCATCTGCATACGGCCATGAGCAATATGGACGCGCTGACTTCCACAAAGGATGCCATCAAACAAGCGGCTGCCTGGGGGCATAAGGCCATTGCAATTACCGACCACGGCTGCTGCCAGGCATTTACGGATGCCCTTCACGTGGTTGAGGACTGGAAAGGGCCGCCAAAAGTTGCCGGAACCGATGAAACCATAAAGATCCTCTACGGCTGCGAAGGCTACTATGTCAACGATGTGGATGACAGAATTGTGGTTCATGGCCAGCAGGATATGAGTTTCCATCAGGAATTTGTTGCCTTTGATCTGGAAACTACCGGCTTATCTTCCCAGAACGACCGGATTGTTGAAATCGGCGCGGTTGTGATCAAAAACGGTGTGGAAATGGATCGGTTCCAGACCTTTGTGGATCCCGGCAGAAAGCTGGATAAGAAAATTGTGGAGCTGACCGGAATTACAGATGCGATGCTCCTTGGCGCGCCGAAGATTCATGAAGTCTTGCCCAAATTTCTGGAATTTGTGGGTGATCGGGTACTGGTGGCTCATAATTCTGACTTTGATACCGGCTTTATTCGTGCCGAATGCAGCCGACAGGGAATCGATTATCGGTTCACATCGGCTGACACCTTGATTCTTTCCCAGAATTTGCTGCAGCATCTGAATAAATTTAAGCTGGATGTGGTTGCAAATGCGTTGAGTCTGCCCGAATTTACCCATCACCGGGCGGGGGATGATGCCCTTACCTGCGGTATGATTATGGTTCGGTTAATGAAAATGCTGGAAGAAAACCATGACATTCATACGCTGCAGGCGATCAATCCGGCCATGACCAAGCTGCGCAGCAAGGGTCGAATCGGTGATCGCCATGCCCGTCATATCATTCTGTTTGCCAAAAATCAGTTGGGACTGCGGAATCTGTATCATTTGCTTTCCGATGCAAACCTGAAGTATTACAAGCGGGTTCCCCGGATTCCCAAGTCGGAATTGATGGCATTGCGGGAAGGCTTGATCATCGGTTCCGCCTGCGAAGCAGGTGAGCTGTTCCAGGCGATCCTGGATAAAAAGGGAGATGATGAGCTGAAGCGAATCGCTTCGTTCTATGATTTCCTGGAGATTCAACCCTTGTCTAACAATCGTTTTATGCTGGGTAATGACAAGTATGAGGCGAAAACTGACGAAGATCTGCGGAATTATAATCGAAAGATCGTATGGTTGGGTGAGGAATTGGGAAAGCCTGTGGTGGCCACAGGCGACGTGCATTTCCTGAATCCTGAGGATGAGGTTTTTCGCCATATATTGCTGGCGACCAAGGGCTTTGAGGATGCGGACAAGCCCATGCCGCTGTATTTCCGCACCACAGACGATATGTTGCGGGAATTTAGTTATCTTGGCCCGGAAAAGGCCTATGAAGTTGTGGTTACCAATACCAATCGGATTGCGGATATGTGCGAAACCATCCGTCCGGTTCCCCATAATCTGTTCGCGCCCAAAATTGAAAATTCCGTAGAGGATTTGACACGGTTGGTTTACGACAGATTCCATGAGCTGTACGGTGACAATCCGCCGGAAGTATTTGTCAAACGCGTAGAAACGGAGCTGCATGATATTATTTCCTGCCATTACGATGTTATCTATATGTCTGCCCAGAAGCTGGTACAGAACAGCCTGGAAAACGGTTACCTGGTTGGTTCCCGTGGCTCTGTCGGCTCGTCGATTGTGGCCTATTTGTCCGGAATTACAGAGGTTAATTCTTTCCAACCCCATTATCGCTGTCCCAATCCGGATTGTAAGCATACCATTTTGGATGTGCCCGCAGGGTATAACTGCGGCGCGGATCTGCCGGATATGGATTGCCCCGTGTGTGGAACGAAGCTTGCAAAAGAGGGCTTTAGTATCCCCTTTGAAACCTTCCTGGGTTTTGGCGGCGACAAGGTTCCGGATATTGATCTGAATTTTTCCGGTGAATACCAGGCGGAGGCCCATAAGTATTGTATTTCCATGTTTGGCGCTTCCCATGTGTTCCGCGCGGGTACCATTGGTACCGTTGCGGAGAAAACCGCATACGGTTATGTCAAAAAATATCTGCAGGAGCGAAATATGACTGCCTCCAAAGCAGAGGAATCACGACTCGCTTTTGGCTGCGTAGGTGTTCGCCGTACCACAGGACAGCATCCCGGTGGCCTGGTGGTTATTCCGGAGGAAAATGAAATTTGGGACTTCTGTCCTGTGCAGCATCCTGCCGAGGACATCAACAGTGATCAGATTACCACCCATTTTGAATATCACTCTATGGAGGAAAATCTGCTGAAGCTGGATATGCTGGGTCACGATGATCCCACCATGATCCGCATGATGGAAGACATGACCGGCGTGGATGCCAAGACGATCCCCCTGGATGACAAGGGTACCATGTCTATTTTCACAAGCTCCAAAATTTTGGGATATGAAAATGACGCGTTGCTGGGTCCTACCGGCGCTGTAGGTGTGCCGGAATTCAACACCCGGTTTACCCGTGGCGTGTTGCTGGACACTATGCCGGATAAATTTGATTTCCTTGTCCGGATTTGCGGTTACACCCATGGCACGGATGTGTGGCTGGGTAACGCAAAGGATCTGATCAACTCCAAAACCGCTACGGTGGACCAGACCATCGGCGCCCGTGATGATATTATGAACTACCTGATCTCCTGTGGTATGCCGGATAAAAGGGCCTTTAAGATCATGGAATCCGTCCGTAAGGGCAAGGGCTTGCCGGACAAGGCGGAGGAAGAAATGATTGCCGCTGGTGTGCCGGGCTGGTACATTGATTCCTGCAAAAAGATCAAGTATCTCTTCCCGAAAGCTCACGCCGTTGCTTACTGCATGATGGCTTTCCGGATCGCCTGGTATAAGGTATATTATCCGCTGGCATTCTATGCGGCCTATTTCTACCGCCGCAGCCAGAAGGGTGGTTTTGATGTAAAGCTAATGACCGGCGGTATGGAAGCGGTGCTGGCCAACATTGATGAGATCGACAGGAATGAAGGCGCCACCGCTAAGGATGAAGATATGCTGACTACATTGGAAGTGGTGTATGAATTCTATCTTCGTGGGTTTGATTTCCTGCCCATCGACATTTATAAGAGCCATGCCACCAAATTCCAAATCGTTGACGGCAAGATCCTGCCGCCCTTTGTAGCCATTTCCGGCCTGGGCGAAAGCGCTGCCTGGGATATTATGGAGGGCAGAGAAGGGAAAGAGTTCCTTTCTATTGAGGAATTCTCCGCTGCCTGCCCTAAGGTTAGTAAGACCCACCTCCAGATGCTGAAGGAAGCTGGCGCCTTTGGCGACCTGCCGGATACCAGTCAGGTCAGTTTGTTCTAAGTAATAAACTGCCCCCTGCGGAGCAATCCGCAGGGGGCGGCATCTTTTTATTCAAGTGGATCCAAACCAAATGAGGCAAGCCACTCTATCGAGGGGCGGACATCGTCGCAAACAATATCGACAAAACCGTAACAATCACCTTCATTGATTAAAACCATCAGTCTGTGATTGGTGTAATAGTCAGTTCGTGGGAAGGTTTCTATTACAATCATCTGCTTATCTCCGGAAGAAAGATCGTAAATCCAATAACTCTCATTGAACCCGGTATACCTTTCAATATGATAAACGGTGGCATTACGATCTTCGATTTGTTCCACAGAAATGTCCTTTATGGGATATGTTATCTTAATATCCGTATACATGACTATTCGCTGTTCAAAATCTTCTTTGGTTGTGGCATAAAAATTGATACTGAAATGAGTCGTTTGCGAGAGATTAAATGAATAATTATGGGTTCCATACCAGGTTACACGGCCGTCCCAACTGATATCTTCCGGCAGAACCGGCTCACAAAGTCGATTCAAATTGGGGACTCCCAGCTTTTCTTCAATTTCAGGGTACATTGCGTGTTTTTGTTGAAGCTCGGCTTCTATTGCGCGCATATGGTCAAGCTCGGTTTCTGTAAAATTGCATGTTGTAAAATCATCATACATTTCCTGGATAGACGCAAAGGTAATATGGTAGATATACCCGCACATATTCAAGTAGTCTTTGTCGGAAGGTTCCTTAAATTCAAGGTAAAATTCCCCGTTATTCCTGATAATGTAATAATACTCATTTTCATATCTTGGTAGTGTAACAATGGCTAAAATTACAAGCAGTAGTACAACTACAACCGTAATCAGCTTTTTCCAGGCCCAGGCTCTGCGTCTTCTTGTAAGGGGAAGCTTTGCGTCCTCAATATATTTACTTTCGATATTGCCAAAGGCATCAAATAACTGATCTTCATTCATAGGTCGATTCCCCTTTCTGTGAGATGGTCATGGAGTTTTCGGCGCAGGCGTGTAAGGGTCATGGAAACATAGGACTGGGTACGATGTACCTTGTGGGCGATGTCGGCAACGGAGTCAGCATACCAGTAGCGGTGGATGAAAATATACCGCTTCCAGTGGGGGAGAGAGGCGAGAAATTCGTTCATTGCCTGAGTCAATTCTTTCCGTTCCATTTCCTGCTCCATGGTTGGTTCCCGGGAAACCAGATCCGAAAGCTCACTGAGAACCAATGGAATGTTTCCGCCGCCTCGCTTTTCGGCGCAAGCCCGGCGGTAGCGGGCAAAGGCCAAATTTCTGGTGACCGTTGCAATATAGGCACCCAGATTGTCCGGGCAAGCCGGAGGAATGGCGTTCCATACATTCAGGAAAGTGTCATTGAGACATTCTTCTATATCTTGCTCGCTGGGGAGAATGTTTTTTGCGATCTGCCGACAGTAGGGGCCGTAGGTTTCGCTCATATGCCGGATGGCTTCCGAATCCCGGTTTTGAAGCTGATGTAAAATCCGTTTTTCTTCCACACGATCCCTCCTTTATTTATATAGACAGCTTTCTGACACAAATCCAACAACTTGTTTTGAAAATATTCTAACATTTTTACTGGAAGCAGGCAATATGAAGTTTCATGCATTGATTGAAAACCTTTGCTTGAAATATGGGTTATGTTGTGATATACTATAATTTAGAGAAGAAAAGGCTTGGTGATTACGTCAAATGACCAATCGTATGCACAATACAAATTCAAATAAACATTATCATACAGGAGGCTAACAAAATGTCTGAGATGAAAAAGATTTGGAAACGCGAAGAGATCCCGGTGGAGCACACCTGGGCTACCGAGGATCTGTATGCTACTGATGCGCTGTGGGAGGAAGACTTGCAGAAGATGATCGAAGATGGCAAGGTGCTGGCTTCCTACGCAGGTAAGCTGAACAATGCCGAAGATCTGTATGCATTCCTGTATGCCGATGAGATGGCTGATGTCCGCGTTGGCCGCCTGGCAAACTACTGCATGCGCAAGGGTGACGAAGATACCCGTAATCCTGTTTATCAGGCTATGAACGGCAAGTTCCGCTCCGTTATGGTCAAGATCGGCGCCGATTGCAGCTTCGCTACGCCTGAACTGATGGCCATTTCCGATGAGGACATGGATCGTTTCTATGCCGAAAAGCCCGAGCTGGAGCGTTATCGCCGTTATCTGACCAATATGCGCCGCCGCAAGGCGCACACTCTGTCTGCCGCTGAGGAGAAGATCCTGGCTGCCGCAGGCGAAATGGCCGGTGCTCCCACAAATATTTACTCCATGTTCGCCAACGCTGACATTAAGTTCCGGGATGCTGTCGACAGCCAGGGAAATACCCATAAGGTTCATCAGGGTACCTTCGTATCTCTGGAAGAAAGCCCCGACCGGGAGCTGAGAAAGAGCGCTTATGAAGCATTGTACGGCAGCTTCAATGACTATAAGAACACCGCTGCCGGTCTGCTGAACGCCCAGAATAAGCAGCTGAAGTTCTTTGCCGAGACCAAGAAGTATCCCAATGCCTTTGAGGCTGCGCTGGACCGCACCAATGTGCCTACCGATGTGTATCTGAATCTGATTGAGGCGGTTCATCAGAACATTGACAAGATGCATCGTTATGTCAGACTGCGTAAGAAGATGCTGGGTGTGGACGAGCTGCACTTCTACGACATTTACACACCTCTGCTGGAGGGCGTGGACAAGTATATTCCCATCGAGGAAGCAAAGCAGACCGTATATGACTCCCTGGAACCTCTTGGCGAGGACTACCGCGCTGTGCTGAAGCACGCCTTCGAAAACCGCTGGCTGGACGTTTACACCAATGAAGGCAAGCGCAGCGGCGCTTACTCTGCCGGCGCTGCCGTTCATCCTTTTGTGCTGCTGAACTACTCCGGCACCCTGGACAGCCAGTTCACCCTGGCCCATGAGATGGGTCATGCCATGCACTCTTATTTGTCCAATAAGTATCAGAATCCTGTGGATTCCAATTATGTGATCTTTGTTGCGGAAGTGGCTTCCACTTGCAACGAGGCTCTGCTGATGGAATACCTCCTGAATAAGACCACTGACAAGAAGGAACGCGCTTTCCTGATTAACCACTATCTGGATCAGTTCAAGGGCACCATCTACCGTCAGACCATGTTTGCTGAGTTCGAGCTGAACATCGGCCGCATGATCGCCGAGGGCAAGAGCCTGACCGCTGATGTACTGAGCGCTGAGTACAAGCGGCTGAACGAGCTGTACTACGGCCCCGATATGGTGGTTGACGACAATATCGCTGTGGAATGGGCAAGAATTCCCCACTTCTACATGAACTATTATGTCTTCCAGTATGCTACCGGCTACTCCGCAGCCATCGCTCTGGCGCAGAAGATTTTGGCAGAAGGCGAAAGCGCTGTTAAGGACTACCTGGGTTTCCTGTCCGGCGGCTGCAGCAAGAGCCCCATTGATCTGCTGAAGGGTGCCGGCGTGGATATGAGCACTCCCGCTCCTGTGAACCAGGCTCTGGAGCTGTTTGGCAAGCTGCTGGATGAAATGGAAGCGCTGATGGCTGAGTAATGGAAGCGTTTTATCTGCCGACCCTGCACTGGTTTGCCATGAAGAATCCTTTTACCGGCTCAAGCGGCGATTTCCGGTATATTATCAAGCCCAACGTGGTGATGGCAACTGCCAAGGAAGTGGTTTTTGAAGCATCTTCCATTCACGCCGAATACTGGCACGGCCCTTACTGCTATGAAAAGAGTGAAATGGAAGGGGTAGCCGACTTCCCTATGTCTGAAGAAGGCAGAGAAGCTATGAAGCATTGGCTGGAAGAACACATTTAAGAGGTATGTAGGGACCGTCCGGGAGGCCGGTCTCTCTTCCTAAATATCGTGCATCGCTGTAGGGACCGTCGAGGATGCCGGTCCCTACAAAGATTGTTCATCCCAGGGGCGATTCACGAATCGCCCGTTGCCCACCCATCAAAGGAGGAAATTATGAAAAATAAGCCGACGCTTAATCGTACTGAACTGATTCTGTTATTTATTGCCTTTCTGCTCTACATGACAGATGTTGTTTTCATGATTCTCAGGTTTTTAGGAATCATGGATATTCCTACGCAGATTGGCAGTATCCTCGTTCTCTCGGGCAATTTGTTTTTCCTGATCGCTTTCTGGAAGAAAATTCCCAAGTACAATATTGCGCTTTTGATTGCATCTATCCTGCTGCTGGTTGCGTTTGCTGTCACAATGATTTTCTAAGATCAACCATCTTATTTGCAAATAATCGTTGACTTTTTCGCATTTTGTGGTAGAATACATACGAATATACCCAAAGACTATGCGGAAACTAAGCAAAGTGAAAGCCTTTAGCGAGAGGGGAACGGTGAAAGCCCTCAGGTGAAACCTTTGCAGGCCACTTCCTGCGTCGCCCGGGATGACCGGGACGGGAGCTCCCGTTACAGAGCGTCTAAGATGCCGGCTTTTGCCGGTGAATTAGGGTGGTACCGCGTATTTTCACGCCCCTATCTGCATGATAGGGGCGTTATATATTTGTAATTGGTAATTTATCATTTTTCTTTGGAGGTAATTCCTATGAGCAATCCCAAGCCCTATGGCGTAAATGAATTGCGTGAGATGTTTCTGTCTTACTTTGAAAGCAAGGATCATCTGCGCCTGCCCAGCTTTTCCCTGATTCCCCAGAACGATGCGTCTCTGCTGCTGATCAACTCCGGCATGGCTCCCATGAAGCCCTATTTCAAGGGTGAGGTGGAACCGCCCCGTAAGCGGGTCTGCACCTGCCAGAAGTGTATCCGTACCGGCGATATTGAAAACATCGGCAAAACCGCCCGCCATGGCACCTATTTTGAGATGCTGGGCAACTTCTCCTTGGGCGACTACTTCAAGAGCGAAGCCATCGCCATGTGCTGGGAGTTCCTGACCAAGGTAGTTGGGCTGGACGAGAGCCGTCTGTATCCTTCCATTTATGAAAATGACGAGGAAGCTTTCGAGATTTGGAACAAGGAGATTGGTCTGCCTGCTGAGCGCATTTTCCGTTTTGGTAAGAAGGACAATTTCTGGGAGCATGGCTCCGGCCCTTGCGGTCCCTGCAGCGAAGTGTACTATGACCGTGGTGAAAAGTACGCCTGCGGTGAGCCCGGATGCACCGTCGGCTGTGAGTGTGACCGCTACATGGAAGTTTGGAACAATGTGTTCTCCCAGTTTGATAACGACGGTCAGGGCAATTACACCGAACTGGTTCAGAAGAACATCGACACCGGTATGGGCCTGGAGCGTCTGGCTGTTGTTTGCCAGGATGTGTACTCCCTGTTTGATGTGGATACCGTTATGAATATCACCAACCATGTGACTGCCATCACCGGCGCATCCTATGGTCAGAGCGTGAAGACCGATGTTTCTCTGCGTGTGATTACCGACCATATCCGTGCCTCTACCTTTATGATCGCCGACGGCGTACTGCCCAGTAATGAAGGCCGTGGCTATGTGCTGCGCCGCCTGCTGCGCCGGGCTGCCCGTCATGGCAAGCTCCTGGGTGTGAACAACCCCTTCCTGTTTGAAGTGGTTGGCACCGTTGTAAAGGAAAACGAGGGGCACTATGGCTACCTGCGTGAGCGGGCTGACTATATCACCAAGGTTGTGAAGGTGGAAGAAGAGAACTTTGCCCGTACTATTGACACCGGTATGCAGATCTTTGCCACCAAAATGGCTGAGCATAAGACTGCCGGCAAATCTGTATTCTCCGGCGAAGACGCCTTCCTTCTGGCTGATACCTATGGTTTCCCCATCGACCTGACTGCTGAAATGGTGGAAGATGAGGGCATGGCTGTGGATATGGAAAAGTTTACCGAGTGCCGTGAGGAGCAGCGTGTTCGTGCCCGTGAGGCCCGCAAGGCGCTGGGTGACCTGGGCTGGGCAGGTATTGATTTCGGCAAGGAAATGGCTGAGACCCAGTTCGTTGGCTATACCAATGATGTAACCGACGGCAACATCCTGGCCATCGTCTGTGAAGACGAGCTGCAGCAGACCGTTGGTGAAGGCGCAGATGCTATTCTGGTTCTGGATCAGACCACCATGTATGCGGAAATGGGCGGTCAGGTGGCTGACCACGGTACTATTTCCTGCGGTGATGCATTGTTCTCTGTCAACAATGTTCAGAAGAATAAGGGCGGCAAGTATATGCACTACGGAAAGGTGGTTTCCGGTGTGTTGAATGTGGGCGATGTGGTGAGCGTGTCCATTGATGCCGATCGCCGTGCTGCCATTATGCGTGCCCACTCCGCAACCCACCTGCTGCAGACCGCCCTGCGGGCCGTTTTGGGTGATCATGTACACCAGGCCGGCTCTTATGTGGACGAGGATCATCTGCGTTTCGACTTTACCCATTACTCCGCTATGACCGCCGATGAGATCGCAAGGGTCAATGAGCTGGTTCAGAACGCTGTGTTTACGGGATATAATGTTGACATCCGTGAAATGTCCATTGAGGAAGCTAAGGCTTCCGGCGCTACCGCGCTGTTCAGCGAAAAGTACGGCGATACCGTTCGCGTTGTCAATATGGGTGGTTATTCCATCGAACTTTGCGGTGGTACCCATTTGGATAATACTGCCAAGGTTGGCGCGTTCCGCATTGTTTCCGAGGCTTCCGTTGCTTCCGGCGTTCGCCGTATCGAGGCCATCACCGGCAAGGCTTTCTTTGCCGATGCCGCGAAGACCCGTGATCTGGTTGCCGATGCCTGCGCTGCTGTGAAGGTTAAGAACTCCGCTGACCTGGCCGAGAAGCTCTCTGCTCAGCAGGAAGAGATCAAGGCTCTCAAGAAGGAAATCGAGCAGTTCAAGGCTAAGGAAGCTGCCGGCGCGGTGGATCGGATGCTCTCCGGCGCCACTGAAGTGGGCGCTGTGAAGGTGCTGACTATGAACCTGCCCGAAGCGGATGCCAATGCGCTGCGGCAAATGGGCGATGTTCTGAAGGAAAAGGAGCCTGCTGTGGTTGCCGTCCTGGTGGCTCTTGCTGCGGAGAAGGTTACTTTCCTGGCTGTTTGCGGTAAGGATGCGGTTAAGGCCGGTATCCGCGCCGGTGATATTGTGAAGCATGTTTGCACGATCTGCGGCGGCAGCGGCGGTGGTAAGCCTGATTCCGCTATGGGCGGCGGCAAGGATGCCAGTAAGGTTTCCGAGGCGCTCAACAGCGTGGAAGGCTTTGTGGCTTCTAAATTCTAAATCTTGAAGGGCGCTGCCGCTTGGCGGCGCCCTTATATCAATCGGAAAGGAGGAAAGACATGAGAAAGCTGATGTGGTTCGTTGTCGGATTTTCCCTGGCCACCATTTTGGGCATTTTCCTATGGATGCCTGAATTCTTACTGGTTGGCATAGCGGCAAGTGGCCTTATGGTCGCGGGTAGCTTTGTGGTGGTGAAACGGTTTTCTAAATGGAAAATCGTAACGATTGTATTGTTGGGATGCTTATTCGCTTTTTCGTGGCTTTTTGCCTTTGACAGATTATATCTTTCGGCAGCAAGAGCGGCGGACGGGGTATCCGGTGAATATGTCGTTTATTTTACGGACGATGCCCAGGAATCACAATATGGGTATTCGGCCGAAGGATTTGTTGTGTTGCAGGGCAAACCCTACCGGGTATTTGCGTATTTGCCGGAAGGTATGAATGTAAATGCCGGAGACTCCGTCAGTTGCTATTGCTGGTTTTCCTGTACGCTACCCGGCAGTAACGGAGATTCCAATATCAATCGAAGCCACGGTTATTTCCTTAAGGTCAAAGTTCTGGCAGATCCCATCATTTCCGTGCCCGAAAAACTGCCTTGGTTTGCTTACCCGGCTTTAACCAGAACGTATCTGACAGATATGATTCATGCTGTATTTCCGGAAGATGTATCCGGATTTGTTCGGG
This sequence comes from Faecousia sp., assembly GCA_045595885.1. Classification (GTDB taxonomy): domain Bacteria; phylum Bacillota; class Clostridia; order Oscillospirales; family Oscillospiraceae; genus Faecousia. The sequence goes on from JAZOBI010000052.1 coordinate 18,121, forward strand.
CGTTGCTTTTGGGTGACACAGATGGCCTGGATTATGCTACGGATACGGCTTTTAAGGTAAGCGGCATCCGGCATATTGTGGCGGTTTCCGGATTGCACGTTTCTATTCTGTTTTCGCAGATTTTTATTTTGACCGGTAAACGAAATTGGATGGCTTCGCTGCTGGGAATACCCATTTTATTCGTATTTGCAGCAATAACCGGTTTCACACCTTCTATTACAAGAGCCTGCATCATGCACAGCCTTATGGCATTGGCTTTTGTTTTTCGAAAAGAATATGATCCGCCTACCGCCCTGTCCTTTGCGGTATTGGTTATGCTGGTGCTTAATCCCTGGACCGTCTGTCATGTGGGTTTTCAGCTTTCTGTGGGGTGCATTATAGGAATCCTGCTGTTTGCTGACAGAATTTATGGCTGGCTGATGGATGAGAAACGGCTGGGCAAGGGAACAGGGCGGCTCAAGAAAATCAGTAGCTGGTTTGCAACATCCGTGTCTGTTTCCGTCGGTGCGTCATTGGTTGTTACACCTTTGTGTGCCTATTATTTCGGCCTGGTTAGTCTGGTTGGTGTACTGACAAATCTGTTGACCCTTTGGATGGTCACGGTTTCCTTTTATTGCATTGTCTTTACTTGTTTGGTTGGCCTGCTTTCCGCGTCTGTCGCCGCTATGTTTGGATGGCTTGCCGCCTGGCCCCTTCGTTATGTGTTGTGTGTCAGTAAAATGCTGGCGGCCCTTCCTTTTGCGGCGGTATACACAGAAAGTATTTACATTGTCTTCTGGCTGGCGCTTTCCTACCTGATGCTGGCAATCTATCTGATTGCCAAGAAGAAACATCCGGTGCTGTACGCCTGCTGCAGTTGTGTGTTTTTATGTGTTGCATTGCTGGTATCCTGGGTGGAACCGCTGACGGACGAATGCAGGGTTACGGTTTTGGATGTAGGCCAGGGACAATGTATTCTGCTGCAAAGTGACGGGAAATCCTATTTGGTGGATTGCGGCGGTGACAGTGATACGGCTGCCGCGGATGAAGCTGCCGGTTTGTTGCTATCCCAGGGGATATCCAGGCTGGACGGTTTGATCTTGACACATTATGATGCAGACCATGCAGCAGGGGCTATGCATCTTCTGAGCCGGGTACCGACGGATTGTCTGTATTTGCCTGCATCCTTGGATAAAGAAGGGCTTTCCGCAGCATTACTGGAGTATCAAGAAGGCGCTGTTCAGATGGTGACCGGCGATGTTTCCATTCGATATGGCGACTCAGTCATTCATCTCGTTCCTTCCGAATTTGCGGCTTCTGACAATGAAAGTGGATTATGCATCTTGTTTCAAACTGAAAGCTGTGATATACTGATTACTGGCGACCGGGGATTTTCCGGTGAAATGGAATTGATGCGTAATGTGCAATTGCCTCAGCTGGAGTTGCTGATTGTGGGTCATCACGGGTCTAAATACTCCACCTGCGAGGAACTGTTGGCGGCTACGATGCCGGAATATGCCATTATTTCCGTTTCCGCCGACAACATATACGGTCATCCGACGCAGGAGGTTTTGAACCGGCTGGCAGAGTGCGGATGTTGCGTTTACAGAACAGACAGAGATGGTACCATTATCTTCAGGAGGTGAAACCATGGCAAAAGAACTGAAGCCGGATCATATTCAATTACTGAAGTCGGCGATTAAAAGCCGCACACCGGAAAATTTGTACTTTTTCCATGGTGAAGAACATTTTCTGCTGCGGCATTATCTGGAACAGCTGAAAAAATGCGTGCTGGATTCCTTAACAGAATCCTTCAATTATCACAGGTTTACCGCGGAGAATTTTGAGCTGAATTCTCTTGCCGAGTCGGTTGAGAATTTCCCCATGATGGCGCAGCGCACTCTTGTACAGGTAGATGATGTTGATATTTTCAAACTGGCTGAAGATGATCGGGAAAAACTGGGTGAGATCCTGTCGGATATTCCGGAGTATTGTACGGTTGTATTTTGCTACGAAACTGTGGAATGGAAACCGGATAAGCGAATGAAAAAGCTTTGGGATGCTGTATATTCGGGTCGGATCGTGGAATTTCCCAAGCAAAATCAGCGTGAGTTGGTAACCTGGATCATTCGGCATTTCGCAGCCCACAAAAAGACGATTACACCGGAACTGTGTGTATATTTGATCGATCTTACAGATGGAACCATGACTTCCATAGCCGGTGAGATTCAGAAAATTGCTGCATATTCCGGTGCCGAGCATATTTGCAGAGCGGATATTGACGCGGTAACGGAACCGGTGCTGGATGCGGTTGTATTTCGGATGACCGACCAGCTTGGTGCCGGTGATTATGGCGCCGCGTTGCAAACATTACAAAAACTTCTGAAAATGCAGCAGGATCCCATCTTTTTATTGGGTTCTATTGGCGGTCATTTTCGTCGGCTGAGTGCTGCCAGGATGCTTCTTGATCACGGAAAGTCAGCAGCCGAGCTTCAAAAGCTATACAGCATGGGAGATTATCCCGCCAGGAAGAATATGGAGGCTGCCAGAGGATTTAGTCCGCAGTTTTTTGCCAGTGCGGTAACGCTTTGCATGGAAACGGATTTCCGGATGAAGACCTCGTTTGATGACAAACAGCGGCTTTTAGAATTGCTGATTCTGCAGTTAGCCCGGGAGGCCCGCAATGGTTAGAATTAAGGAAGCCATCGTCGTAGAAGGCCGTTACGACAAAAACACCTTGAGCCAAATTCTGGATGCTACAATTCTGGAAACAAACGGTTTTGGAATCTTCAAGGATAAGGCGCAGATGAGGTTGCTTCGGCAGATTGCCGAGAAACGTGGGCTGATTGTGTTTACGGATGCTGACGGGGCAGGTTTTGTGATTCGGAATCACATGAAAAGCACTATCCCCGGGAAATATCTGAAGCATGCCTATACGCCGGATATTATGGGTAAGGAACGACGAAAATCCGCTCCCGGCAAAGAGGGCAAGCTGGGTGTGGAAGGTATGCGGCCGGAAATTATTCTCGATGCTCTGAAAAAAGCAGGGGCTACCATCGAGGGCGATATTGGCGCCGAGAGAATAGAACAGCTTACAAAATTGGATCTGTTCGATATGGGACTATCCGGGAATCCGGATAGCAAAGCCAAACGAACGGCATTCCTGAAAATGCTGGACTTACCGGAACACATGAGCGCCAATGCGCTGCTGGATGTTTTGAATTTGCTGTACACCAAAGATGAGGTGTACAGATTTATGGATTTGTTGTAAACCGTATGATTACATGTTGTTATCGTATAAATGAGGGAACACCGAAAGCTCCCTTTTTTAGACAAGGGAGCCTTGGTGCTGTAAACGACGATTTTCTTCACAATGGAGAACTATCATGGTAGATATTTCTGTACAAAATCTAACAAAATTCTTTGTCATAGGTGAAAATCTGCTTCAAGGACTGAGTTTTGAGATTCAGGAAGGAGAGCGGGTGGCCATTTTGGGCCGAAATGGCTGCGGTAAAACCACCCTGCTGAAAATCCTGACCGGGGAGATGGATTATGACGATGGCGAAATATTTGTAAATCCCAACAAAAAAATAGGCCTGATCTCCCAGATTCCCAGTTTTCCCCAGGGATATACGGTGGAAAATGTTTTGAGAACTGCCTTTTCTGTTGTTACTGCTGCCAAGCGAAAGATGGAGGAACTGGAGGAAATAATGGCAAGCGGTGCCACGGAAGAGCAGCTTCGTCAGTATGATGCTCTGGTAAATCGCTTTCAATCCGGCGGCGGCTATGAGATGGATGTGGAAGTGGATAAAATCTGTAATGGTTTGGGAATCTCTTCCGAGCAAAGAAGCCAGGATTTTGACAGCCTGTCCGGCGGTGAAAAGACCCGGGTGAATCTGGCACGATTGCTTCTGGAAAAAACGGATATCTTGCTGCTGGATGAGCCTACAAACCATCTGGATCTAAACAGCGTGGAGTGGCTCGAGGGCTATATCCAGAGCTTTAAGGGCACTGTTTTGGTGATTTCCCATGACCGTTATTTCATTGACAGGGTTGCGCAGCGTGTGATTGAGATCGTTGACGGTCACGCGGAGTTCTACTCAGGCAACTATTCCTTTTACATGGACGAAAAGCAGGCTCGGTTTGATCTGCAGATGAAGCAGTATGAGCAGGAGCAGGCAAAACTGAAGCAGTTGGGCTACACAGTGGAACGAATGAAAGGCTGGGGCATCAACAACCGGGCTATGTACCGCCGTGCTATGAGTATCCAGCACCGAATGGAGCGAATCAAAAAGACGGAAAAGCCCAAAACGGAAAAGACCATGCGCGCCACCTTTGGAGAGAAGGATTTTTCCGGTGATGTGGTATTCAAAATGAAAAATGTTTCCAAGGCATTTGGAGAGCGTGTTCTGTTTTCCGATGTGGAACTGACGGTTGAGGGCGGAGAAAGAATTGCGCTCTTGGGTGATAACGGCACCGGTAAAACCACTTTTATCAAGTGCTTACTGGGGGATGAAGATTGCAGCGGTAAAATTCAGTACGGTCCTACTGTGAAGTCCGGCTATCTGCCTCAGGTGATTCATTTTGCCCATCCTGAACGCACTTTGTATGACACCATGCTTTATGAGAAGAATTGCTCCCCTCAGCTTGCCCGTGACCGCCTGGGCGCTTTTATGTTCTCAGGTGAGGATGTGTTCAAGCAGGTAGAAAACCTGTCTGGCGGTGAGAAGAGTCGTCTGCGGCTGTGTATGCTGATGGATGAGAAAATCAATCTGCTGATTTTGGACGAACCGACCAATCATCTGGACATTGCCTCCCGGGAATGGGTGGAGACTGCTATCGAGGAATTTGAAGGTGTTCTGCTGTTTGTTAGCCACGACCGTTATTTTATCGAGAAATTTGCGGAGCGGATCTGGCTGTTGGAAGACGGAAAAATCCGGGATTTCAAATGTGGCTATCAGAAATTTCGGTCAATTTTGGAACATGAAGCCGCCGCAAAGTCTGTGGTTCCCGCCGCGCCAAAAGAAAAGAAGGAAAAACCTAAGGGTGGCACGAAAGAACAGGAAAAGCTGATCCGTCGGCTGGAACGGGAGATTGAAAAGCAGGAGCAGGTAGTGTCCGCTTTTGATCCAAAGATCGAAGCGGCTTCAGCGGATTATCAGGAGCTGACCCGTTTGCTTTCTGAAAAAGAGGCGGCGGAAATGGTTCTGATGGAGCTGATGGAGCAGTGGGAAGCCGCACAGCCTTAATTTGGAGGTAAACTATGGGTTTTGTGTTTAGTATTTTTCCAATTCTGTTTACGCTGGTATTTTTGCTTGTGGTGGGCACATTCATATATGTATTTGTTTCCCATGCAAAGCAGGAACATAAAAACAATCATTCCCCCAAGCTGACTGTGGAAGCCAAAGTGGTTTCCAAGCGTACGAATTTTCGCAGAAGTACCGGAACCAACGATCACATAGGGCATGGTCATACAACCTACTATGTCACCTTTGAAGTCAGCAGCGGTGACCGCATGGAACTGAGTATGACCGGCCCGGAATATGGGCTTTTGGTTGAGGGCGATTTTGGCGATCTCAGCTTCCAGGGCACTCGCTATTTGGGCTTCCAAAGAAAGGTAAAGGCCCATGATCTATAATAAGTTGGTGCGCGATAAGATCCCCGACATTATTCGTCAGAACGGAGGCCGTGCGGAAATCCGTGTTCTTCCTGAAGAAGAGTACCGCAGGCATCTGGAGCAAAAGCTGGATGAAGAGGTAGGGGAGTACCACCGGGACAAAAACCCGGAGGAACTGGCTGATATTTTGGAAGTCGTGTATGCCCTTGCTGACGCTATCGGCTGCAGCAGGGAAGACCTGCAGGCCATCTATCAAAAAAAGCATGATGCCCGCGGTGGATTTGAAAAGCAGATTTTCCTCATTTCCTCCGAATGAGGTTGACAGTGATCCCAAGAAGTTTTATAATTGCCTAAGATAAAATAAGGAGAGTATTTCACGATGAGTTCTTGTAATGGAAATTGCAGTTCCTGCGGCAGCGATTGCGCTGACCGCAAGGCAGAAAGTTTGCTGGCTTCCCTGAATCCGAAGTCCAGCGTGAAAAAGGTCATTGCCGTAGTTTCCGGTAAAGGCGGCGTCGGCAAGTCTACTGTAACGGCTTCTTTGGCCGTGGCTATGTCCCGCAAGGGCTACCGGGTTGGCGTTTTGGATGCCGACATTACCGGACCTTCCACGCCTACGGCTTTTGGTGTAGAGCAATGCCAGGGCGCTGATGATGACGGACTGTATCCTGCTTTGACCCGGGGCGGCATTCAGGTCATGTCTATCAATCTGCTACTGGACGATCCTGCTTCTCCCGTTGTGTGGCGCGGTCCTGTGATTGCAGGCGCGGTCAAACAGTTCTGGACGGATGTGATCTGGGAAGATGTGGACTATCTGTTCGTGGATATGCCTCCCGGAACCGGCGATGTTCCGCTGACCGTATTCCAGAGTCTTCCTGTCGATGGCATTGTCATCGTTACTTCTCCCCAGGATCTGGTGAGCATGATTGTCAGCAAGGCTGTAAAGATGGCAAATATGATGCATATTCCTGTGCTGGGTTTTGTGGAGAACTATGCCTATTTGGAGTGCCCCGATTGCGGCAAGCGGATCGAGGTATTCGGAAAAAGCCATCTGGATGAAGTGGCTGCCGGCTTTGATCTCCCCATTCTGGCAAGACTCCCCATTGACCCTGCTGTGGCCTTTGCTTATGACTCCGGCTTGATGGAAACCGTGAATACCGATCGCTTCGCGGATGTTGTGGCTGCGGTGGAGTCGGCAAAATAAGCATTTTTGCATAGATTATCCCACATTGTTTCCTATTATCTGACCAACCGAGAAATCGGTTGGTCTTTTTTTGCAAAAAATGAAATTTATGGTTGCAATTATAGGAAGAGAAAGCTATAATCAGTTTGGATTTTTGACTTTTCTGCAATTTTGCGGAGGTTTTTGATATATGCAGCTTAACTCTACCTATTTTATTTTCTGTTTTTTGCCATTGTTTTTGGCAATCTATTATTTGGTTCCGGCAAAATGGCGTAATATTCCACTCCTGCTGGGTAGTCTGGTCTTCTACGGATTCAATGCAAGTTTGTGGATGTTTATCCCCATGCTTGTACTGACCTTTTTTGCTTATTTCATTGGAAGAAGCTTACATACACCCCGAAATTTCGGTCTATTAGTGCTGGGTATTGTGTATTTTCTGTTGGTGTTGGTGTTCTTCAAAATCTATGCCGGTGGTAAATTCTTACCGATTGGCATCAGTTTTTATTTGTTTCAGCTGGCAGCTTACTTATTCTCGGTTTATCGACGCAAAATTCCCGCTGAGTCTGATTTGCTCCGTTTCGGCACCCAGATTTTCATGTTTCCCAGGCTTCTCTCCGGCCCTATTATGGATTCCGCTGAACTGCAGCAGCAGACAGCTTCCCGCTGTTTCAGCGCCCAGGAATTTCACAAGGGTTTGCGGGAGTTGATCGTAGGTTTGGCCTTCAAAGTGGTGATTGCAAATCGGCTCGGTGGATTGTGGGCTCAGGCCGGTGTGGTTGGATACGGCGACATTTCTCCTGTTTTCGCATGGCTGGCACTTCTGGCTTTTGCCGGCCGTTTGTACTTTGATTTTTATGGGTATAGCTTAATGGCGGTGGGAATTGGCCGAATGCTTGGTTTCCGGTTGCCCCAAAATTTTGACGACCCCTATGCATCCCGCTCTGTTTCGGAGTTTTACCGCCGCTGGCATATTACCCTAGGCGCCTGGTTCCGGGAATTTATTTATATTCCCATGGGCGGAAACCGAAAAGGTATGGGCAGAACTATTTTGAATCTGTTGTTTGTGTGGTTACTGACCGGCTTGTGGCACGGAATCGGCGGCAATTATCTGCTCTGGGCCGGAATGATCGCGTTTGCTGTGATCATGGAGCGTCTTTGGCTGGGTAGCCTGCTGAAAAAGAGCCGTGTTCTTTGCCATATCTACACGGTGTTTTGGGTACTGCTCACATGGGTTCCCTTTGCCATTGGCGATTGGGGAAAGATGACATCCTTTTTTGGCAGTCTGTTTGGTATCGGTAGTCACATTGTTAACCCCCTTGATTTTGTGGGGCAGTGTAAAAACTATGTGTGGCTTTTGATTGCCGCAGTAGTTTTCGCTTCGCCGCTGCCGAAGCTTCTGCTGAAAAAACTTCCGGATAATCGGATCGTTAACACGCTGACCGACATTTTCCTGTTTGTTATTTTTTGGATCTCCATGTATTTTATTGCAACCTCCGCCCAAGATCCGTTTATGTATTTCCAGTATTGATTGAAAGGATCCATTACCCAATAGTATGAAAATTCGTTATTTTTCCCTGGGGATCGCGATTCTGGTTTGCGCTACATTATTGGCAACCAGCGGAGCGTATCTGAAGTATGAAGTACTGAAGCCCTTGAATTTATATCAGGATAAAAGTTTGTTTGAACTGCCGTTTTTGATGTATGGCGACGATTACCTGCGTTTTATGATCGAAAACGCGGAGGAACTGAAACAGATGGAACAGCAGGGTTCCGCTGCTGTCAATCCGAATCCGACGCCCGGAACTTCCAGGCCGAATCCTACGGAGCCTTCCGGAAGCCAGGACTCTACGGATGATTCCGATCCGACGACGGAATCTTCTTCTGCGGATACCGATAATTCTTCCGCTATAACAACGGATCCATCTGGCTCGTCGTCCGCCCCGCAGGACTCCTCTGAGGGAACTTCTTCGGATACGCCTCCCAGTTCATCGCAAACCACATCGCCTCCCACATCGTCTTCTACAGCGCCGCCTGCCACAACAACGCCACCTTCCACCGCGCCCTCCACATCTCCGCCCGCTACGGATGCTCCTAATTTTGAGTTTTCCACCGGTGTGGATGAGGGATGGTTTGAAAATGTGCTGTTTATCGGCGATTCCCGGGTGGTGGGTCTGCGTGAGTATGCCAGATCCGGAAACGCGGAATATTTCTGTGATGTGGGCATGAGTCTGCTGAATTACGAGAATAAACATCTGTCTGACAAAAATTTCCCGTCGCAGACCCTGGAATCCTTGCTTGGCAGCAGGCAATATGATAAGATTATTATCAATTTCGGCTTAAATGAGAGCGGCTACAGTGATTATTCATTCCAACTGATGTATAAGAATTTTGTAAACATGGTTCGTCAGGCGCAGCCTGAGGCGATCATCATCCTGCAGGGTATTATGTCCGTTTCCAAGAGCAAAGCCGACAGTGCGTATTATTTTGAACCCGGCTATTTGGCGTCCAGAAGCGCTTTTATCGCTTCCCTTGCCGATGGAGTGAATGTGTTCTTTATTGATTGCAACGAATACTTCTCCGATGAGAACGGATATTTGTATTCCGCTGTCACCAACGATGGCTATCATCCCACGGTTAATGGCTACAGATACTGGCGTGACTGGATCGCTTTCGCGCTGGAAGAAATCGGTCTATAATTTTTGGAAGTGTCGCATTTGCGACACTTCTTTTTTTCTTTTCCGGTACATATAGTATCTTGCCATGGACAAGTGAGAAGGGAGTAGTGGAATCTGTGAAAAAAATGATATGGATGATTCTTGTCATATTCTGTTTATCAGGGTGCGACCAGAACAGCAGTATGGATAACGCGCTGACGCTCAGGAGCAGTCTTATTGAATCCGGTTGCAGTTTTCTCGCCCATATTACAGCTGACTATGGGGATTTGGTATGCGATTTTATACTGGATTGCACCGTTTCTTCATCGGGTGATTTGCAATTTACGGTACAATTCCCGGAAAGCATTTCCGGAATAGGGGGAAGTATCAGCGCAAAGGGTGGTTCTCTGGAATTTGACGATGTGGCATTGGCGTTTCCGTTACTTGCCGATGGTCAGCTCAGCCCTGTCAGCGCCCCATATATTCTTATGAAATCGTTGCTTGGCGGGTATATATCATCTGCCGGCAGGGACGGGGAATTGCATCGGGTAACCATTCGTGACAGTTATGAATCGGATGCTTTGTATGTGGATGTATGGATGGAGGGACACAACCCGGTGCGGGCGGAAATATTATGGGAAAATCGCAGAATATTGATGATTCGCCTGGAAAATTTTGAGATTGGGTAACCCTCTGTCGATTCATGCATAGGATAAATCAGCCGCGTACCGTATGATTTTTCCCGAATGTGGGAAAATAGTTTCAGTTGCGTTACATAGGAGGACACGGTAACGCAGGAAATGATCGTATCGGAGCGTGAAGAAAACATGGATACAACGGTTAGACGCGGAGATATATTTTATGCGGATCTCTCCCCGGTGGTAGGCAGTGAGCAGGGAGGGACCAGGCCTGTGCTGATCATCCAGAATGATACGGGTAATCGCCATTCTCCCACGGTTATCGCCGCGGCGATTACATCTCAAACGGGGAAAGCCAGATTGCCTACACACATCAATATTACAGGGGGAAGTGTTGGCCTCAGCAAGGATTCCGTCATTCTATTGGAGCAGATTCGGACCATTGATAAGCGCCGACTGCGGGAGCATATGGGGCGCCTTGACGATGCACATATGCATATGGTTAACGATGCGATAGCGGTAAGTTTTGGGTTGACAGATCGGACCACTACCTGAATACCCGTACTCCCTGTCTCATACAATGAGGCAGGGGGGGATCTATGTGAAATGCTATGATGTAATGTTGGCAGGGGATAAAGTAGGACAAGTAACGGCACAGAGGGAGGGCCTGTACGTTCGATACAGCTGCAGATGCGCGTTAACAGGAGAAGTGATGTATAATTTGATGCTATGCAGCCATCAGGAAGAATACTGTCTTGGGATTCTTGTGCCTGAGGGGGAGTGGTTTTGTCTTACAAAACGAGTGCCTTTGAAGTATGCGGGAACTGAAAATGCGGAATTCGAACTCCGGCCAAGACATAAGAAGATGGATGAAACGTTTGTCCCCATTCGGGCAGAGGAACCTTTTGCGTATTTGAAGTATTTGGGGGAATGTATTTTGTCTGTTCGCAATGGTATGCCCGGTATTATACTGCCAAACGAAAAATAATGGCGAAAAAGTCAAAATTTAGGCTTGACAAAACGGAACAAAAGATGTATTATATGAAAGCTGTCTGCGGCAGCAAATGATATGGAGCAGTATCGAAGTGGTCATAACGGGCACGACTGGAAATCGTGTGTACCCCAAAAGGGTACCGAGGGTTCAAATCCCTCCTGCTCCGCCAAAAATTAACCCTATCCATTTGGATAGGGTTTGTTTTTTAGATAGATTCGCAGAGGGAGCTGAACATTAAACGCAACACTCCGGTGGACTGTTGCTTGCGGGTAGGGACCCGGCGATTCAATGATTGAACAAAGCCCTCCTGCTCCGCCAAAAAATCACAGAGGAATAATCTCAAAAGATATATTTACATACACAAATTTTGTGGATATAATAGGACAAACATCTTCCAAAGGGGATATTATAATGAATTCCATGAAGCAGAACCAGGCGATGATTGCTTTGAAACATATTTTGATACCGATTGCGGTATTGATTGCTGTGGCAGCTTTGACATATAGTGCAGCCAAGATTGTGCTGCCCGAAAAGTTCCAAGCATATGAAGCCTTCTTTTTGATTCTTACCGCCATAGTTTCCTTATTTTTTATAACCATCACGGTTCCGTGCGGCCTGTACGGAGGGTATTTGGCTGTTGCCGCAATCGTTCGTGACAAGAAATATGTGGTTCCCGTTATCACGATCCTTCTGGATTGCGCTGTGCTATTTTCATGGGTATATTTCCTGCGACAATTCTGTATCTAATTTTATATGAAACAGCCCGGGGATTCCCGGGCTGTTTCTTTATTCATTTGTATCCAGATCCTGGATCATGGGACTTTTTGTAAAGTAGGTCATGGCGTAGTGGGTAAAAGAAATCAAAAGGAAGACACCGTCAATGGCAGTGATCCAGGTGATAATAACCGGATCCATTTCCGGAAACAGCACCATGATGATAAGACTCAAAAAGAGGACGGCGGTAGAAATTTTACCGGTTATCAGCGCGCCGGTAAGCATTTTTCCCTTTCGGAATTCAATGATGCCGGCAATAAGCTGAAAACTTTCCTTGATGATCATCAGCCCGGCAAGATTCCACAAGATGGGGTAGGTGATGGCAAGGCATACCGTTAACGTAAACTGTGTTGCTTTATCTGCCACCGGATCCAGGAATTTTCCTATGGTGGAAATCATATGAAACCGGCGTGCGATTTGCCCGTCGATCAGATCCGTCAAACAGGATACGGCCAAAATGGAGGCTGCGACGATATAGTCCGCAATATCTGTGGCATTGAGATAAATCATCACATATACAGGGATCAAAGCCAGGCGGAACAGGCTTAACATATTGGGAATAGTAAACAGATCCTTTTTCCAGTCTTTGATGATCATCTCGTGCCTCCGTAGGACTAATTTCTTGTTCCAATTATATTACCGGTATTTTGTAAAATCAAGGAATATGGGGGAAAATTTACTAATTTTTAAGATTTGTCATTTTCGAATCCGGTTGGTTGTTTCCCGGAGATTTACCGCCAGAGGATACTGAAGCGCAAGATGTTTCCATGTTATTTTGTCGATTTCTCCGGTTTCCGGCAGGGCGCTCAGATATTGAAACGAGGAGAGGGAATTCGACGTAAGTGTATCCAGTACCCCCGTCATGGAAGGCACGGAAATGCTGCCATAGATGTCTGACAAGGCTTTGAGCATGGCTTGGGAAAGCAGAACAAAATGACTTTCTTCACCACGGTGGATCACTCTTGAAGGGTTCAAAATGATTCGTACCGGTTCTGCAGGACCAACTCGGGTTAACGCATCGGGATATTCCCGGACAATCCGTTCCCAGGTATTCTGGTCTGCAACGCCTGTAACCGGAAGCCCCCGCTGTCTTTGAAACTGAGCGACCTGTGCTTGGGTAGTTGGTCCGAAAATTCCATCTGGAATTACGGTTAAGGGTTTGCCCTCGTCTTCTCCGATGACGCGGAGCATTGTTTGCAGGCTTCGTACCGGCTGGCCGATGAAGGATTCATTCGGTCTCATCGGACTACCTCCTTTCGGATGGGATCCTGATTTCCGCTGGACAGATCTTCGCCGGGGAATTGGGTAATGGTTCCAGTGCGCGCATAGCGGTTTCGTGTAGATGGGATTTGGTTCTCTGGGAATGTTTCCCGGTTTCGCAGTGTGCTATTCTCAATACCGGAATATTGATCATAAATTTCCTCCCAGGTGGGGTCATCCACCTGCCCGTTCACAGGAAGGCCGAAGAATTCCTGCGCGCCTTTTACCGCGTTTTCTGTGGCAACGCCGAAGATGCCGTCAACGGAAAGGGGCGGAATCTCGTTAATGTATTCGGACAGTATGCTGAGCATATATTGCAGATGGCGGATTTTTTCACCTCTGTCGCCTACGACCAGAGGGCTGGGGTAATCCCAGTTGATACTGTAAAACTGCTGCCCAAGGCTGCGAAGTTCCGACAATCTTGTGACAGCGGTGTATAGACGTACCATTTCATACCATGTTGCTTTCCCGACGATGCCATCCTCTGTCAGGCCAAAAATCTGCTGGAACTTGCGGACGGAAGCCTCTGTACGACTGCCGAATATTCCGTCTACGGATGCCAGTTTCGGAATCAGCGGATAATTCTGGCTGATGCGATTGAGCATGACCTGTACTACCACAACATAGGGCCCGGAACTTCCCCGGCGTAACGGCGTACCCGGATAGGAGGAGGTGATACCTCGAATCGGCGCGTTATTGACCACTTCAATATTTCCGTAGTAGCTTCTGAGAATTTGGTTGGCACTGTACCCCTGCTGTGCCAGGTTTTCACTGCCCCATTGACTTAATCCTTCGCAGGTTACCGTGGTTCCGTTACAGAATTTTGCCGCAAGCGGTTCTACAAATCCGGGACGGCGCAGATAGTCGTTGAACAGATTATCCACCAGGCGGGATATATTTTCGAAATAGCTCCTGCCGTTGACATATGCCTGGTCGTATGCCGTGGAGCTTGTAATGTCAAAATTATATCCCCGGCTGCGATAGAATTCTGTGTACACCCGGTTCAGGGCGAAGGATACAATGGCGAGAATATTGGCGGCAAGGGCATCCTCATCCCAGGTCGGATAGATCTCGCTGGAAGCTACATTTTTCACATAATCGGAAAAAGGGACCGTCACATTGGCGGCGGACGAGCCGGGGGCGCCCAGATGAACTGTGATGTTTTGCGGTACAAAGGGAATGACGGTTGGCATAGGCGATCTCCTTACAGATTTTGCGGCGGCGTATTATACAGGACTGTTTTATCCCAACTGTCCGGTAGCTCCGACAGGGGAATCATTTGCAGTTTCAACCTCGTGGTAGTGTTGGGAAAAACCTGCAGGTTTTCATTTTCGGTTTGTTCATAGCCTTCCAGTCTTGCGTAAACATTCACAGATGTAAAAGGTTGAATTCCCGTGTCCGGTGTCAAACCGGCAGACAGCTCCGGCGTGGGAATTTCAATGGGATCGATCAGACCGTTTCGGTCGGTGATCCGCATGGCAATCGCGGTGCCGTCTGTGGCGGTAACGCTGATGGCAACATCCTCCAGCGGAATTTCCGCGTTACTGACCGTGGCAAGTACCTGTATGTAACCTGTGTCAGGCATATGGGACCCTCCTTATTGGTTTCGCAGTATTTTATGCAGTGCCCGAGAAATATGTGCGGGAATTCTTTAAGAACGATGATGCAATTATCTTCTGATCATGCATATACTGTTCCGGAAAGGAAGGGTGAATTATGAGTGCGATTGCCGGAATTATCAATTTCAGTGCAGATGCAGCCATTGTGGAGGGTCTGCTGAAAACCATGCGACACAGGGGCCCGGACGGGGAGGGAACATATATTCATGAGGGATTCACATTACTCCATACGAGACACTCCCTGGATTCCTTAACATCAGAGTCTCAGCCCATCATATTTGACAGGGGAAACCAGCGGTATTGCATATCCTTTGACGGCGCGCTTTACAATGCTGACGAACTAAGGCGGCAGCTGCAAACACTGGGGCATAACTTTGTCGGCAAATCTGATGGGGAAGTGATGGTTCGCGCATACGCCCAATGGAAAGACGAAGCGTTGCTGAAATGTAACGGCGTGTTTGCTTTCGCGATTTGGGAAGAACATAGCCGCTCCTTATTTTTGGCCAGAGATCGGATCGGTGTGAAACCTCTTTTTTATATGGCCTGTGACAATGGGCTGCTGTTTGCTTCTGAGATGAAGACGATTCTATCTCATCCGGACGTGGAAGCTAAATTGGATGCGGAAGGCGCGAACCAGATTTTGCTGTTGGGTCCCGGCAGAAAACCGGGAAGTGGTGTATTCAGAGATATGATGGAACTGGAACCGGGCTGTTGCGCCACATATCATCAGGGCCATATGCAAGTCAGCAGATACTGGAAATTGACGGATCGGGTACATCGGGACAGTTTTCCGGAAACGGTGGAAAAGGTGAAATGGCTGATCAAGGACAGCATTAGACGGCAAACAAAACCGGACACCACCATCGGTTCGTTTCTTTCAGGTGGTCTGGACTCCAGTCTTGTTTCCGCGCTGACTGCCAGAGAAATGGATCAGAAAGGGAAAAAAATTCATACGTTTTCCCTGGACTATCTGGATCATGAGAAATACTTTCAGCCAGGAAAATTTCAGCCAAATGCGGATGCGGAATTTATTCGGATCATGCAGTCGGAACTGGATTCTGTACATCACTGGACGGTACTGAACCCGGAAGATTTAGCAAATGGCTTGTCTGAGGCTACCATAGCCAGAGATTTGCCCGGTATGGCAGATGTGGATTCTTCTTTGCTGGCTTTTTGCAAGAATGTTCGGCCTTATGTGAATATTGCCCTTTCCGGTGAGTGCGCCGATGAGATTTTCGGAGGTTACCCCTGGTTTCGGGATCCGAAGGTGCGAAACGCGGACGGCTTCCCCTGGGCGCAAACTACCAGAGAACGAGCCGCTTTTCAACAATCATGGCTGCAGGAAGCAATGGCACCGGAAGCATATATCACAGACCTCTACAGGCAGACATTGCGCGATTGCGATATTTTACCGGAAACCAATGAATCCGAAAAGCGGATGAAAGAAATGGTGAATTTGAATTTCCGGTGGTTTATGCAGACCCTTTTAGACAGAAATGACCGCATGAGCATGGCCTGCGGCCTGGAAGTGCGGGTTCCGTTATGCGATTACAGAATCGCGGAATACCTTTATGGGATTCCCTGGACAATGAAGGATTACAAGGGAAATGAGAAGGGGCTTTTGCGGCAGAGTATGATGGATGTATTGCCGCAATGTATTGCTCAGCGCAAGAAAAGTCCATTCCCCAAAACCTATGATCCCCAATATTTGCAGATCGTTTCAGATCTGCTGCGGGATTTGCTGACGCAAAATGATGCGCCGATTTTCGGACTTGTCCGTCGGGAAGCTCTGCAGGATCTGCTTACCCAGGAATTTCCCTGGCCTTGGTACGGCCAACTGATGCAGCGGGCGCAAACAATCGGGTTCATGCTGCAAGTCGATTTCTGGCTAAGACATTACTCTGTTAAGCTGGTATAATTCACTGTTTATCCCTGAGCATCATCTGTTCGCCTGCAAACAATTTGCAGGCGAAATTTTTGTGCAATTTTTCCATATGCAAAAATTGGAAAAGTGTGATATAATATGGGTGGAAAGATGGGCTTTTCTTAGAAAGGGAGGAACTATGTACAGCATTGGGGAAAAGGTCGTCTATTGTGGACATGGCGTTTGCATAATAGACTCCGTTGAGCAGAGGATGGTAGATCGAAAAGAGGTTTCCTATTTTGTTCTGAAGCCTCTGGATCATACGAATACCCAATTCTATGTTCCGGTACATAATCCTGCCGCATTGGCGAAACTTCGTTATTTGCTGACTCCTCAGGAGATGACAGGGCTGCTGCATTCTCCGGTTATCATGGAAGATTGCTGGATTACCGAAGAAAACCGTCGAAAGCTGCGGTATAAGGAATTGATCAACAGCGGCGATTTTGTTGCCATCGCGCAAATGCTTCACGCTGTTGAGAAGCATCGCTTGTCGCAACTGGCGGCCGGTAAAAAATTCCACCTTTGCGACGAAAATTTTCTTCGGGACTCGAAAAGAATGTTGGAAGCCGAGATTTGTGTTGTTTTGGGTGTTCCTGCTGATCAGATTCAGGAAGCATTACGTAATTTGATGAAATAAACCGGATCGATTATTCGATCCGGTTTATTTCATGGATAATATTCAGTAATTGCGGGGGATTGTCAGCGATAGCGATGGCGCCCGCGGCAAGCATATCCTCCTTGCTGCCATAGCCCCAGGAAACGCCTATGGTGGGAATGGAGAATTCGGCGGCGCCCAACACATCATAGATGGTGTCGCCAACCATGATCATGTTTCCGCGTTTGCTGAAAGTCTTCAGCAGATACGCGATTACATCGGATTTTGTGCTGCGTTTTCCATCTTCGGAGGCGCCACAGATCATTTCAAAATAGGAGTCAAGACCAAAATGCGCCAATACCACCCGAGCCATATTCTCCGGCTTGGAGGTGGCCAAACAAAGAGCGTAGCTTTGCTGCTTCAGCTGAGCCAGCAGCTCTGAAATGCCGGGGTAGGGAAAATTCTGATAGACACCGGTTTCATGATATTGTCTTCGATAGATGGAAATTGCTTCGTCCATATCTTCCATCTTCACTCCGAATTTGGGAAAGGATTGCTTTAGGGGAGGCCCCACCATAAAACGCATATCCTTCCTGTCCGGGATGGGCAAATGATAATGACGCAGAACGGTTTCAGTACAGGAAAAAATACCTTCACCGGAATCCGTCAGAGTTCCATCCAAATCAAATAACAAAATAGCTTGGTTCCCGTTACTGCTTTTCATAATCCAGGATTTCCTTTGCAATATAAATCGGACGATCCTTGCTTTGCTCAAAGGTGCGTCCCACATATTCGCCAATAATGCCAATGCAAACTAACTGGATGCCCCCCAACAGCAAAATCAGCACGATAATGGTGGCATATCCAGGCACGGCAATTCCCCAAATCAGCTTTTGCAGAATTACAATGATCAGGTAGATCATAGAGGCAAATGCTGTCATGCCACCAATCAGGGTTGCCAGACGCAGTGGCGCGGTGGAGTAACCGACAATGCCTTCAATGGCATAGTTCATCAGCTTCCAGAAACTCCATTTTGTGGTGCCTGCGTGACGCTGGCAGGCGGTGTAAGGAATAAACTTCGTATTATAGCCGACCCATGCGAAAATACCTTTGGAAAAACGGTGCTGTTCACCCATTTCCAAAATACTGTCCCGGACGCTGCGGCGGAAGGTACGGAAGTCGCTGGCATCACTTTGAAGCTGCACCTTGGAAAGCTTATTGATGACGGCGTAAAAGGACTTCTTGAAGAAAGAAAGCACTTTCCCCTCGTTACGGCGATCCTGATAAGCAGCCACCACATCATAGTCGGGCTCTTCCTCGAGGATTTGGACCATTTCCCGCACGATTTCAGGGCGTTGTTGTAAATCCGCGTCAATTATGGAAATGTATTCTCCTCTTGCATACTTGAGGCCGGCGTACAAGCCCGCCTCTTTGCCGAAATTACGGGAGAAAGATATGACCCGGGTTGGACATTTTTGGGCGGCGTGGAGCTTTTTGAGGTTGTGCAGGGTGGCATCCCTGCTGCCATCGTTAATAAAGATCAGTTCGTAATCATAACCGCAGCCGTTAAAAGCGGCAACGACCGCATCCTGAAAAGCAGCCACATTTTCCGCTTCGTTATAGCAGGGGACAATTAAGGATAGTTTCATAGAGATCATCTCACATTTCTTTTGGGAAGGTAAATTGTTGCTTACATGATTAGCGGCGCAGCCGCAATCGCTTCTCTCCGGGAGAAGGGATACGCCTGCGGCGCTGTAAACAGTAATTTATCTAATTATATTTCATTTTGGTATTATCGTCAAGATGATAGTTTTTTATTGACAGTTTTCGTTTTATGTGATATTTTATTTTGGAAAATGCGAAGAAAGGGAGTTTCCGCTCCAATTTCACCTCAGAGAGTTGCCGGTTGGTGCAAGGCAGCGGTGAAAGTGTGCGGTTTGTCGCCCCGGAGCAGACTTTCCGAAACAAAGCAGTAGGGAAGTACGGGTAAGCCCGTTACAGCGTTTGAGTGCTCCGTGTAGCGGAGAATTCAGGTGGTACCGCGGATTTTATTCGCCCTGAGGTCCGGATGACTTCAGGGCGTTTTCATTTCCGTCCTGAAACTGAAACTCAAACAAAAGGAGAAAATCAAAAATGGCAAGAGAATTACCGAAGATTTACGAACCCCAGCAGGTTGAGGACCGCATTTACAAAATGTGGGAAGAGGGCGGTTATTTTAAACCCCAGGGAAAGGCAGACGCCAAGCCCTTTACCATTGTGATGCCCCCTCCCAATGTTACCGGCCAGCTGCACATGGGTCACGCCATGGACGCCACACTGCAGGATACTTTGATTCGCTTTAAGCGGATGCAGGGTTTTGATGCCCTGTGGGTACCAGGCGTTGATCACGCGGGTATCGCCACCCAGATTAAGGTGGAAGAAGAGCTGCGCAAAAATGAAGGTCTGAGCCGCTATGACCTGGGACGCGAAAAGTTCCTGGAGCGTGTGTGGGACTGGAAGAACAAGTATGGCAACCGGATCGTGGAACAGCAGAAGAAGCTGGGCGCGTCCTGTGACTGGGATCGCAGCGCCTTTACTATGAATGAAACCTGCTCCAAGGCGGTTCGTGAAGTGTTCGTTTCCCTGTATGAAAAGGGTCTCATTTACAAGGGCAGCCGTATCATCAACTGGTGCCCCAACTGTGTAACCGCTCTGTCCGATGCGGAGGTCGAATATGTGGATAAGCCCGGCCATCTGTGGCATATCCGTTATCCTATGGCTGATGGCAGCGGCGAAGTTGTGGTTGCCACCACCCGTCCGGAAACTATGCTGGGCGACAGCGGTGTCTGCGTCAATCCCAATGACGAGCGCTATCAGAGCATCATCGGCAAGAAGGTCATTCTTCCCCTGGTGAACCGGGAAATTCCCATCGTGGCAGACGACTACGCGGAAATGGAATTCGGTACCGGCTGTGTCAAAATGACCCCTGCCCATGACCCCAACGACTTTGAAGTTGGCTTGCGTCACAATCTGGAGATCATTCGTGTGCTGGATGACAATGGCAAGGTAAACGAGCTTGGCGGTCAGTATGAAGGTCTGGACCGTTACGATGCCCGCAAGAAGATCGTTGCAGACCTGGATGCCGGCGGTTACCTGGTGAAGATCGATGATCATGCCCACAATGTTGGCACCTGCTACCGCTGCCACAAGGATGTAGAGCCCATTATCTCTGCTCAGTGGTTCGTGAAGATGAAGCCCCTGGCTGAGGAAGCCATCCGTGTGGTGCGTGAGGGTGAAACCAAATTTGTGCCCGACCGCTTCAGCAAGACTTATATGAACTGGATGGAGAATGTCCGTGACTGGTGCATCTCCCGTCAGCTGTGGTGGGGTCATCAGATTCCTGCCTGGACCTGTGCTGACTGCGGCCATATCACCGTTTCCAGAGAGGACGCCCATGTTTGCGCCAAGTGCGGCAGCGCCCGCATTACCCGGGAAGAGGATGTGCTGGACACCTGGTTCAGCTCCGCTCTGTGGCCCTTTGAGGTTCTGGGTTGGCCCAACTGCGACGCGGAAGATTTCAAGAAGTTCTATCCCACCGATGTGCTGGTCACCGGCTATGACATCATCTTCTTCTGGGTTGCCAGAATGATCTTCTCCGGCCTGGAGCACACCGGTAAAACTCCCTTCCACACTGTGCTGATCCATGGCTTGGTGCGTGATAATCAGGGCAGAAAAATGAGTAAATCCCTGGGTAACGGCATTGATCCTTTGGAAATGATCGACAAATACGGCTGTGATGCTCTGCGTATGAACATGGTCACCGGTAATAGCCCCGGCAACGATATGCGCTTTTATGTGGAGCGCTGCGAGGCAATGCGCAACTTCGCCAATAAGCTGTGGAACGCCAGCCGTTATGTAATGATGAACCTGCAGGAAGGCGAAAGCTATGGCCTGCCCGCTACCGATAAACTGGAAATCGCCGACAAGTGGGTGCTGAGCAAGCTGAATACCCTGATTTCGGAAGTTACCGAGAATATGGAATCTTATGAACTGGGTGTTGCCATCCAGAAGATCTATGACTTTATCTGGGATATTTACTGCGACTGGTATATCGAGATGACCAAGGCCAGACTATTTGCCGACGATGCCGATCGTAAGCACACCGCAACCTCGGTATTGGTATACGTGCTGGATAATATCCTTCGTTTGCTGCATCCTTTCATGACCTTTATCACAGAGGAGATTTGGCAGTCCATTCCCCATGAGGGAGAAGCGCTGATCGTAGCATCCTGGCCTGTGGCTGGCGACGCGCTGAATTTCAAGGCAGAAGCCGATGCCATGGAGTCTGTTATGGCTGCCATCCGCGCCATCCGTAACCGACGCACCGAGATGAATGTGCCGCCTTCCAAGAAAGCCGCGCTGCACATTCTGACGGGAAAACCCCAGGTCTTTACCGAGGGTGAAGGCTTCCTGCAGCGTCTGGCTTACGCTGATGAGGTAAAGCTGCTGGAAGCTGAACCTGAGAATTTGGACGGCATGGTGACCATCACTACCGCTGATGCCAAGCTGTATATTCCTATGGGTCAGCTGGTGGATGTACAGAAAGAAATCGAACGGATCACCAAGGAACTAGAAGCTGCCAGAAAGTTCCTTTCTTCCCTGGAAGGCAAGCTGAGCAACGAAAAGTTCGTTTCCCGGGCTCCGGAGGCCGTGGTTGCCGCTGAGCGGGAAAAGGCCGCGAAAAATCGTGATTTGATTGTCCGGTTGGAGCAATCTCTGGCTGCTATGCAAAAACTGTAAATTTAAATTTTGGGGCGGTATGCGCTGAGCATACCGCCCTTTTGTTTTTGCCAGAATTACTCACTTTGCAGGATTTTCCAATTCCGACGGAAAATTTGTTTTCCGCGATTTATACTCATGAACGAAAACCACTACAAAGGAGGAAATCCATGCAATTTACCAGCTTTTTGCAAGGAGGCAATTTGACGGTCGCGCTGACTGGGGAGATCGACCATCATTGTGCCAAGGAGTACATTCAAGCCATATCGGCAAAAATAGAAGCTTACACACCCATTATCTGCATTTTGGATTTTTCGGAAGTGACTTTTATAGACTCTTCCGGTGTAGCTGTTGTAATTAACGCATTGAGAGATTTGAAGAAGATTGACGGCAGGCTGCTGTTAACCGGGATACATGATCAGCCCATGAAAGTATTTCGGGCTTCCGGAATTGATAAACTGATTGAAATCAGGGAGGTAACCATATGAAATTTGAAAACTATATGATCCTGGAGTTTCCAAGTAAATCTGTAAATGAAGCCTTTGCCCGTAGCGCGGTTTCCTGTTTTGCCGCACAGTTGGATCCCACAATGGAAGAGTTGGGAGATATTCGCACCGCCGTTTCTGAGGCGGTGACAAATGCCATTGTACATGGGTATCCGGATGAATATGGCATTGTGACCATTCGGTGCAGAATTCTCAAAGATCATACATTGGATATTGTGGTAAAGGATAAAGGAGTTGGAATCCCCAATATTGAGGAAGCCCGCAGGCCACTATTTACAACGGGCGGCGTCGATCGAAGTGGCATGGGCTTTACCATTATGGAAAGCTTTATGACATCGTTGGATATTACCTCTGAACCGGGGAAGGGAACCACGGTACATATGCGGCGCAAGCTGCAGAGGAGAAAATGAGCAGGACGGAAGAACTCATTGCCAGATCCCAGTCCGGTGACCCGGAAGCGGGTGAACTGCTGATTACGGAAAATGCCGGGCTTATTTGGTCTGTTGCCAGGCGGTTTTTAGGACGTGGTGTGGATGAAGATGATCTGTATCAACTGGGCTGTCTTGGGTTTATTAAAGCTGTGGAAGGGTTTGATTTACAGTACGGAACACAGTTTTCTACTTATGCTGTACCCAAAATTACCGGTGAAATCCGTCGGTATTTGCGTGATGACGGCGCAATAAAGGTTTCGCGCGGAATTAAGGAGCAAGCCTTGTCCATTCGGATGGTGCGAAGCCAGCTGACAACCACCCTTGGAAGGGAACCGACAATATCAGAGATATCCAGACAAACCGGGTTTACGCCGGAAGAGATCGCATTGGCGGAAAATGCCACAGCGGCTACGGAATCCATTCAAAAACAAACCGGGGAGGATGGTTTTTCTCTGGAAAATATACTGACGGATACGGAATCGGAAGAGAAATTGGTGGAAAAGATTTCTTTACGGCAAGCTATAGATAAATTGGAGGAACGGGAGCGGTTGGTGATACGATTGCGGTATTTTCATGGCCTGACCCAGGATCGCACGTCCAAAGTGCTGCAGGTCAGTCAGGTGCAGGTGTCGAGGATCGAAAAGAAAGCATTGGCGCATTTGCGGGAACTGATGATGTAAATGGTTGTATGTGGTATAAATGTGGGAACACCCAAAGCATCCCTTG
This sequence comes from Faecousia sp., assembly GCA_045595885.1. Lineage (GTDB taxonomy): Bacteria > Bacillota > Clostridia > Oscillospirales > Oscillospiraceae > Faecousia. The sequence goes on from JAZOBI010000052.1 coordinate 41,779, forward strand.
CCAAAAAGGAAGTGGCCCGCAGGGACGGAGGAGATATTTCACCCAGTCAGCTTTGCTGCCAGACCCCTTTGGACAAGGTGCCCTGGCGCTGTAAACAACAATTTATCTGGTGAAACCTCTTTACCTTTTTGCGATAATTTGATACAATATTTGCATCTTTGAGGAACAGGTGCAGAACATGAACGAACAACTTGCTACCAGATTTCTTGCTGCCCGGAAACATTATATTGCCACGCAATTTTCCAACTTGAATCCTATGCAGCAACAGGCAGTGCTGACAACGGAAGGTCCGTTGCTATTACTGGCTGGCGCCGGCAGCGGAAAAACCACTGTTTTGATCCATCGAATTGCCAATTTGATCCGTTTTGGAAGTGCCAGTGATTCCAATCTGATTCCGGATATTATCACGGAATCGGATGTGGAATTTTTGGAAAATCTGACGGACAACAGTTCTCAGCAGGATCAGTTTCGGGCTGATTTTTTGTGCGCTGTGGAGCCTGTGGCGCCCTGGAGTATCCTTGCTATTACCTTCACAAATAAAGCCGCAGGCGAACTGAAAGAACGGCTGTGCGCCATGCTGGGCCCACAGGGGCAGGATGTATGGGCCATGACTTTCCATTCTGCCTGCTGTCGAATCTTGCGGCGTGACGCGGAAAGATTAGGCTATACCAGTCATTTTACCATATACGATACCGCTGATTGTGAGCGAATCATGAAGGAGATCATCAAGGATATTGGTTTGGATGACAAAACCTTTCCTGCCAAGTATGTTCTGACGATAATCAGCCGGGAAAAAGATAAGCTGGTAACGCCTGAGCGTTATTGGGAAAGGGCCGAGATGTCCGGTGATATCCGGGCGCAGTATATCGCGAAAGCCTATAAGATCTATCAGAGTCGGCTGAAAGAGAATAATGCGGTGGATTTTGATGATATTATTCTGCTAACCGTGAAGCTGTTGCAGGAACATGAGGACATCCGCACCTATTACCAGCGGAAATTCCGTTATGTATTGGTGGATGAGTACCAGGATACCAACCATGCCCAGTATATGCTGACCAGCCTTTTGGCAGGCGGCTATGAAAACATCTGCGTTGTGGGTGACGATGATCAGAGTATCTATCGCTTCCGTGGCGCGACCATTGAAAATATCCTGGATTTTGAGAAGCAATACAAGGGTAGCCGCGTCATTCGGCTGGAGCAAAACTACCGCTCCACCCAGTCCATTCTCAACGCTGCAAATGCTGTCATCGCCCATAATATTGGAAGAAAAGGAAAACGTCTGTGGACCCATAATGGGGAAGGGGATCCCATTACGGTGTATGAAGCCTCTGATGAGCGGATGGAGGCGAATTACGTCGCCAGCCGCATTTTGTCCGGCTGCAAAAACGGCGGCTTCAACCGTCATGCTATTCTTTATCGCACCAACGCCCAATCCAACGCATTGGAAACTGCCTTCAAATTTAACGGCATTCCATACCGCGTCATCGGCGGCACCCGGTTCTTTGACCGGGCGGAAGTGAAGGATATGCTGGCTTATCTGTGCGTGATCAACAACCGGGCTGACGATCTGCGGCTGAAGCGGATCATCAACAATCCGGCCCGGGGTCTTGGTCCCAAAGCGGTGGATACCGCTCAGCGATTGGCGGAAGCATCGGATTTGCCCCTGTATCAGATCGTGGCAGATCCTTATTCTTATGGTCCTCTGGAAAAATCCGCAGCCAAGTTTTTGCAGTTTACGGTGATGATCGAGGGATTGGCGCAGTTGTTGGAGGACGGAATGGATCTTCCGGAATTCTATGAAGAAGTTATGGCCCGAACAGGCTATGCCGATATGCTCCGCAATAAGGATACTGAGGAAAATAAAACCAGACTGGAAAATATTAAAGAATTGAAATCCAGTATAGTGACCTATACAGAAGCAGCGGAAATTCCCACTCTTGCAGGCTTCCTGGAGGAGATCGCCCTGTATACCGACATTCAGGAATATAATGAGATCGATGACGCGGCAGTTATGATGACCATGCACTCTGCCAAGGGTCTGGAATTTCCCAATGTATATTTGGTGGGCTTCGAAGACGTCCTGTTTCCCGGTATGCGTGCCATTGGCGACAGGGACGAAATGGAGGAGGAGCGACGGCTTTGTTATGTGGCCATCACCCGCGCAAAAGAGAATCTGACCATTTCCTACGCCCGTCAGCGTATGCTCTACGGCCGTACCGGCGCCGCTATGGCCAGCCGTTTTCTGAAAGAGATTCCTGAAAATATTACGGTAAAAAAGGGTAATAATCAGTCTCGCTACGATGCTGGCGCCGGCTCATTTGGATACCGAAACCATGTCCAGCCTGCAAAACCTGTTCGGTATGTGGATTATTCCGTGCCGAAAGTCCCATCGGCTGCTGTACCAGAACTCAATAAGGGCGATATGGTTGAGCATACCGCTTTTGGCCGCGGATTGGTGCTTTCTGTGCTGAAAATGAGCGGCGACGCGCTGCTGGAAATCGCGTTTGATACGGTTGGAACTAAAAAACTCATGGCCAAAACCGCTTCTGCCCATATGAAGAAACTATAATATTTTTCATGGTGATGGCGTATGCTTTCCCGGGAGGGGATGTATATGCGCCGGTGGGTTCGCAGAACTGTACGAATTTTTGTTGCGATTTTGGTGATCTGCGGAATTCTTCTTCTCTTTATCAGAAAAAAGTTTGATGATGTTATTCTCGAACTGACCAGAACCCAGGTAACAAATTCCACATCCGATCTGATCAATGATGCCATCGCTGATCAAATTGCCGGTGGCAACATCGAATACGACCGGATCGTCTATTTTGAAAAGGATCTCAATGGGAAGATCACCGCGCTTAAGACCAACATCGGTGAAGTCAACAGGCTGAAAACCGACACCCTCAATACGATCAATGACGAGATTCTTGCCAATGAACATTCGCAAATGGGAATTCCCTTGGGAAGCCTGTTTTTTCCGGAACTGTTTTCCGGAAAAGGTCCGGAAATACCCGTAAAGATCTTGTCAATCCGGAATTCAGATGCTACATTTGACAGCACTTTTTCCCACGCCGGCATTAACCAAACCATGCATCAGCTTCGTATGTGTGTACTGGTGGATGTATCTGTTCTGGTGTTGGGCGAAACTGTAAATTTTACGGTTGAAAGTGATGTTGTAATTGCGGAAACCGTGATTGTAGGCGCTGTACCGGATACATTTTTACAAAGCGGAGGCTAATATGAATGTGAAAGAGAGAATTGCGGAACTGACCGAAATACTGACGGAGGCTAATTATCGCTATTATGTGTTGGATAATCCCTCCATGCAAGATTTCGAGTATGACCGCTTGCTGCGTGAACTGGAAACTCTCGAAGGGGAGTATCCTCAATTTGCTTTGGCGGACTCTCCCGCAAAGCGGGTAGGTGGCGAGGCGCTGAGTCAATTTGAAAAATATTCCCACCCTGTGCCGTTGATGAGTCTGCAGGATGTGTTTTCCGTGGAAGAATTGACGGATTTTTTGACGAAAGTTTCCGCTGAGTGCCCCAATGCCGGGTTTTCTGTTGAACCGAAGATTGACGGTTTATCCGTGGCTCTGGAATATGTGGACGGTGTGTTTGTTCGGGGCGCCACCCGTGGTGACGGCAATGTGGGCGAAGATGTGACTCATAATCTGAAAACCATTCATGCTATTCCCATGACCATTCCGGATTCGCCGGGACGATTGATCGTCCGGGGTGAGGTGTTCATGCCCAAAAAGAGCTTTGAAAAGCTGAATCAGCGGCAGGAACTGGAAGGAAAACCCCTGTTTGCCAATCCCAGAAATGCCGCCGCCGGCTCTTTGCGTCAGCTGGATCCCAAGATCGCCGCCCAAAGGGGATTGGACATTCTGATCTTTAATATTCAGATGTGTGACCATGTAGATTTCTCCACACATGGAGAAACTTTGGAATATTTGAAAGACCGTCGGTTTAAGGTCATTCCCAGTATGGTTATTTCTGATCCGTCAGCGGTTGTGGATCGCGTTATGCGGATCAACGAGGAACGGGAAACCTATTCCTTTGATATTGACGGCGCTGTTATTAAACTGAACGATCTGTCCGATCGGCAGCGCTTAGGTGCCACCGCCAAATTCCCCCGTTGGGCCGCGGCATACAAATATCCCCCGGAAATCAAGCCAACTGTAGTGGAGGATATTGTAGTCCAGGTGGGGCGCACCGGTGTGTTAACCCCGAAAGCAGTGGTTCGGCCTGTTCGTTTGGCCGGCACTACGGTGACCAATGCCACGCTGCATAACCAGGATTTCATAACAGAACGGGATATTCGCATTGGTGATACGGTTCTGATTCGCAAAGCCGGGGAGATCATTCCAGAAATTCTTGAGGTGGATATTTCCAGGCGTCCGAAGGATGCCACGCCTTATTTTTTACCTTCCTGCTGCCCGGTCTGCGGCGCCGCAACCCGGCGGGATGAGGATGGAGCATTCCTTCGCTGCACAGGTATTGAATGTCCGGCCCAGGTTGTTCGAAACATCGCCCATTTCACCAGCCGGGATGCTATGGATATTGAGGGCCTTGGTACCGCAATTGTGGAAGCGCTCACGGATAATGGATTTGTTCGGTCGCCTGCGGATATCTACTATTTGACGCTGGAAGATGTGAAATCCCTTTGGAAATCCGGTGAAACCGCCGCAAAAAAGCTGCTTACTGCCATCGAAAACAGCAAGCAGCAGGATTTGTCCCGTCTAATCTACGCACTGGGCATCCGTCAGGTGGGCGCAAAGACAGGTAAGGTTTTGGCGCAGCATTTTGGCACTATGGACGCGTTGGCGAATGCTTCTATGGAAGAATTGGTTGGCGTTAGTGATGTCGGCACTGTTACGGCGGAAAATATATATAATTGGTTCCGTCAGCCCCAATCGGAGCATATGTTACATCGATTGCGGCAAGCGGGTGTGAATTTTGAAAGTACCCACAGCGTAACGGATCTTCGGTTTGCCGGTATGACTTTTGTTTTGACCGGCACGCTGAGTAAGTTCACCCGGGAGGAAGCCACGGAGAAGATTGAGTTATTTGGCGGCAAAGCGTCGGGCTCTGTCAGCAAGAAGACAAGTTATGTAGTTGTTGGCGAAAACGCCGGCTCCAAGGAGAAAAAAGCCTGGGAATTGGGAATTCCGATCCTGAGTGAAGAAGATTTTCTTTCTATGATCCAATAATAACCGGAGGGCAAATGCCCTCCGGTTTTTACAGGGAAAAATCAAATTCCTCGTACTTGGAAAAATCCAATGCTTTTTCTTTGACAGGAATTCGTTTGCAGGGATCATATGTATAGCGCAGGCACCAATTATCCTGGCTTCGGATTCCGCGTTTTGAGCAAAGAACAGTTTCGTCCTCCTTCAGCGTAGCATATACACAGTAGCGGCACTGGCGTTCCTTATTTTTACGAAACAGCATAGCATTACCTCGTCCTTTTTTCTTTATCATACATCATTATCAAGGAAAATGCCATAGAAATCTTTTGCTTTTTTTGCATCAGAAGATAAATTGCGCATATAGCGGCGCATAAGAGGGGAAGGTATATGGGCGGAAAATAACGTATTTCGGCAGGCAGGAGGAATTGCGCACCAAAGGACAGCATGAGCGCGATTGCGGATTGGGTAATCTTGGAGGGCATATACATCGTACCCCGGATTTTTGAATCGGAAAGTACGGAAAAGGTTTGCATGGAAACACAGAATCCACCCAGGGATAGAAATGCAGAGAACAGACATACTCTCAATCCTGTGGGTAAAATGCCACTTAGAGCAAGGCTGCCGTTGGATAACTCCAAAACTCCGGAAATGATCACCTGTGCCACCTTGGGAAGCCACCATATGCACCATCTTTCCAACAAATGCAATAGAATTCGAAAGAGAATCACCCAGCCGCTAACCAATATTATGGATTCAATGGATTTTTTTAAGGCTGTAGTGACGCTGATGGGCGCATCTTGTATCCCAATATATTCAAGCTCATTCTGGTTGGAGCAAAATATTCCCACAAAGAGGGCAGATATGATCTGGATTCCCCAGATCAGAAAGCAGATCCACACATTATCAAACAGCAGCATACCGATCCCAAAGATGAAAGCCGGACCCGCGTTGTTACAAAAGCAGAGCATCCGCTCAGCGTCCGTATTTCGCAGCTGACCGTTCTTACAGGCAAAGGCGATACTTTGAGCGCCGGCAGGATAACCGCCCAATATTCCGTTCAGAAACAAACATTCACTCCCGCGCGGTATCTTCAGCAATCGGCATAGAGGACCCATGAGCGGAATTCTGCTACCGACCAGAGAATTGGTCAAAAGCAAGGAAATAAATAAGAATGGAAACAACGCGGGAATCACGGCTTGCGCGCACAGCACTAAACCCGCGTAGGCGCCATTGAGAACCGTTTTGCTGTCTAAAATCAATACCAGCATGATACATATCCCCAATATACTTGTCACGTTTCTCCGTTTCATGGTTATCACCTCAAAAAATCCTATGCGTTACCATGAAAGAACATCCCATCTTCTCATATACTTTTGTAAAAGGAGGAGTGAAATGAAACGGGTGAATGCGATATGGGAACGGGCACAGATGCTGGATGAACCGCTTCCGGGTCAATCGGTATTGGAAGTATACGGTGATGAGCGAATTCTCATTGAATGTCATAAAGGGATTTTGGAATATGGTTCGGAACAAATTTCCGTTCGGCTACGTTTTGGCAGGGTCTGTGTATATGGAGAAAATTTGAAACTGCGAAAAATGCAGGCCCAGCAATTGGTGATCACCGGAAAAATCGTCAATATTATGCTGAATCGGGAGGAAAAAAATGGATTTTGATTTGTTTTCTTCCGGAGAAATGACCCTGCGATTAACCAGCGCCGACATTCCCGGAGCATTACTTGCCATGGAAAATAACAATATTACCATTTGTAACGTGGAGATGATAGATCCATTGACGATCCGTTTTCGCGTGGAAAAGCGAAACTGGAATAAAGCGCAGGCGATATTTCAGCATAGGGGAGATACCCTTAGGATGGAGGGGGAATATGGATTTTCATCCCTCTGCCGCAGAATTGTGAAAAGGCCTGTACTTTTGATCGGAATGCTATTGTTATTTATCCTGTCAGTTTGGGCTCCCGGAAGAATCTTTTTTGTTCAGGTGGAGGGGAATGATCAGATACCTTCCAATCAGATTTTGGAACAGGCGGATTTCTGCGGAATTCAATTTGGTGCCTCCAGACGGGAAGTACGAAGTGAGAAAATGAAAAACGCGCTGTTGGAGCGAATGCCTCAACTTCAATGGGCGGGTATCAATACCTACGGCTGTGTCGCGGTGATTTCAGTTACAGAACGAATGGATACATCCCCGGAGCCGGAATGTTTTGGGGTATCCAGTATTGTGGCCGCTACAGATGCAGTTGTCCGGGAAATTACCGTAACCGGCGGAACACAAAGGTGCAGCGTCGGTCAGGCAGTAAAAGCCGGCGATGTTCTGATTTCCGGTTATTCCGACTGTGGTATATGCATCCGCGCAACCGACGCCAAGGGAGAAGTATACGGGGAGTCCCAACGAACTATGACGGCGGTTTTCCCAATGGGCTATACCGCCAGAGGGAAAATAACTTCTGTGGTGAAAAAATATAGTTTGATAATCGGAAAAAAACAAATAAATTTTTCGAATAATAGTGGAATTTTGGATGGGGAATGTGTTAGAATATATTTGGAAAAGTATATCACATTACCCGGTGGATTTCAGCTTCCTGTCGCCTTTATTGAGGAACAGTATATTTTCTATGAAAGGGAAGCCGTGGTCTATCAAGATCCGGAATGTGTATTACAGTCCTATATTGAAAACTATTGGCAAACCCATATGATTGCCGGCAAAGTTTTGTCCGTTTCGGAAGTTGTGACCAAAACGGATGAGCTATATCGTATTGATGGCGTTTATGGCTGCTATGAGATGATTGGAATTCTACGTCCGGAGGAGTGTTTACCGCAATATGAGAATGACTGAACGAATCGTGAATGCAGAACGGGTAGAGGACCTGATGGGTGTATTTGGTTCTTTCGATGAAAATCTTAGGCGAATAGAGGATGCGCTGTGTGTTTCTATTGTAAATCGCGGAACAGAGCTGAAAGTATCCGGAGAGGAGGAAGCGGCCGATAAGGCGGTGCGCACCCTGGAAGGTCTGATGACACTGGCTGCCAAAGGAGAAATGATCGATGAACAGCGGGTGCGCTATTTGCTCACCCTGGTTCGCAACGGCGAGGATGACCAGGTAGCCAAGATGGCCGAAGATGTCGTATGCATCACTGCCAAAGGTAAACCCGTAAAGGCAAAAACTGTGGGTCAGCAGAAATACATGAAATCCATACAGAAAAATACCATCACCATTGGTGTAGGCCCTGCCGGTACCGGCAAAACATATTTGGCGGTGGCCGCGGCTGTGGCCGCCTTCCGGGAGCGGACGGTCAACCGGATCATTCTGACCCGGCCGGCGGTGGAGGCCGGTGAACGACTGGGATTTTTGCCCGGTGATCTGCAAAATAAAGTTGATCCTTATCTGCGGCCCCTTTATGACGCTTTATATGATATGCTGGGACCGGAAAACTTCCAAAAGTATCAGGAGCGGGGCGCTATCGAAGTGGCGCCTCTGGCCTACATGAGAGGCCGTACGCTGGATGACAGCTTCATTATCCTTGATGAGGCGCAAAATACCACGAAAGAACAGATGAAAATGTTCCTGACCAGATTGGGTTTCGGTTCCAAAATCGTCATTACCGGCGATGTAACCCAAATTGACCTGCCGGATGATAAGGTTTCCGGTTTGAAGGACGCCATTCGTGTGCTGGAGGGCACGAAGGATATCGCGATCTGTAAATTATCCTCGGCGGATGTGGTTCGTCATGCTTTGGTTCAGGAAATCATCAATGCCTATGAAAAGGCGTCACACAAACAGGAAGTAAAGAAACCCGCATACAGCTATAAGGGCAGTTATCAGAGGAAGAAATAATATGAGAAAACTAAAAATCAACATGACGTTTGAAGTCTTTTCCCTGCAAAATCCCTTCATTTCATCCATTATTTCCAAGTGTGTTCAGGCCACTCTTGCGGCGGAAAACATTACGGTTCCCTGTGAAATCAATGTGATGGTTACCGATGATGTGGGTATTCACGGAGTGAATCTGGCCAGCCGGGGTATCGATAAGCCTACAGATGTACTGTCGTTCCCCATGTTCCAGCTGGAACCGGGCAACCCGCCACAGGATTGGGAAGCCTATCTGGATCCGGAAACAGGTCTTTGTCCTTTGGGCGATATGTGCATTTCCCTGCAGCGGGCAAAGGCCCAGGCCAAGGAATTTGGCCACAGCGTCAAAAGGGAAGTGGGCTACCTGACCATCCACTCCATGCTCCATTTGCTGGGCTATGATCATCTGGATGAAGGCCCGATGAAGCGTCAAATGCGCGAAAGGGAAGAAGCGATTGCCGCCACAATCCCGGGAATGGACCGTGATTGAACTTAGACGAGCATCTGTATCGGATGCATGGAAGATCGCTGAAACCAGGCGGATCGTATGGCGAGAAACCTATCCCGGAATCTACCCCAACAGTATGTGGGAAGATTATGATATTGCATCCTATGCCCAGCATGATGCGCATCGCATTGCCGAACCGGGAGAAAACTACTATGTTTTTTTCGATGGTGAGGATTGTATAGGATATTTTTCTTTTGGGCCCTATCATCATGGAAGCTACAAGGATTTTTCGCTTTGTCTGAATCATCTGTATATCTGCAAATCCCATCAGCGGCAGGGGCTTGGAAGATGGGCATTCACCACCCTGCGTGAATACTGCAGCACGCGGGGGATCGAAAAGTTTTTCTGCGGATGTAATGCTAACAATTTTCCTGCCATGGCCTTTTACCGTCATATGGACGGCATCCAAGGGGATGAAGCTGCTTTGGATGTGCCGCCAAAAGATCAGATCCTTCATTTTGAATTTTACTTAGGAGAATAAGTTATGAAAACAAAAACTGCCATTGTTACCATCGCCGGTCGGCCCAATGTGGGCAAATCCACATTGACCAATCATCTGGTTGGAGAAAAAATTACCATCGTTTCCAATAAGCCCCAGACCACCCGTAATCGGATTTGCGGCATTTTGTCCCGTGGCAACACCCAGTATGTGTTTGTGGATACTCCCGGATATCATAAACCCCGCACCAAGCTGGGCGATTTCATGGTAAACGCCGTGAAGGATTCCATTGCCGATGTGGATCTGACGCTGCTCGTGGTTGAACCGATTGCTTCCGTAGGCGCTCAGGAACAGAGCCTGCTGGAAGAATTGGGTGCAAAGCGCACTCCGGTTATTCTGGTTATCAATAAGATTGACACCGTGGAAAAGGATAAGCTGCTGGAAGTCATCGCCGCTTATTCTGATGCCTATCATTTTGATGCCATCATTCCCATCTCCGCCAAAACCGGTGACGGCGTGGAGGTGCTTCTGAATGAATGCGATAAGTATGCCATCGAAAGCCCGTTCCTGTTCCCGGACGACATTACGACTGACCAGCCCGAACGACAGGTGATGGCAGAAATTATCCGTGAGAAGCTGCTGTGGTGCCTGGAAAAAGAGATTCCTCACGGTACCGCCGTGGAGATCACCACTTTTACCGAACGGGACAATGGCATTATCGATCTGGACGCTACCATCTACTGCGAGAAGGCCAGCCATAAAGGCATTATCATCGGCAAGCAGGGAGCTATGCTGAAGAAAATTTCGTCCATGGCCCGTGCGGATTGTGAAAAATTCATGGGCACCAAGGTATATTTGACCACTTGGGTCAAGGTGAAGGAAAACTGGAGAGATTCCGATTTCCTGGTGCGGAATTTTGGATACAAAGAATAATTTTTTCCTTGGGTAAATCCTTTCGGTTTGTAAATCCTAATTGGGAGGCATCCTCTTTGTACAGGAGATTGCCATGGGCCTGCCGGCCTTGCAATGACAGGATTTTCGGAGGGATGGATATGAACGCAAAGGATTATTGGACGATATTCATGGAAACCGGGGCACCGGCTTTCTACCTGCAATATAAAGGCTGTAAAATGGAGGAAGATCATGTATCTGACGACCCCTGGCCTGGTGCTCCGGGTCACGGAATACAATGACCGGGACGCGCTGCTGACCCTGCTGACTCCGGAATATGGCAAGCTAACCGCGAAAGCCCGGGGCCTGAGGCGGAGAAATTCGCCCCTGATCGCGCCTTGCCAGCTTTTGGCTTACGGCGAATTTACCCTGTTTGAATACAAAGGGCAGTATACGGTTAATGAAGCCCATTCTATCGAACTTTTCCAGGGATTGCGGAAAGATCTTTGTAAACTTTCCCTGGGTACATATTTTGCCCAGGTAGCGGAGGTGCTGAGTCTGGAGGACCTGCCAAATCCGGAGCTATTAAGCCTGGTGCTCAACAGTTTCTTCGCTTTGGACAAGCTAGGCAAGGCAGAGACTCTTGTAAAAGCCGCCTTTGAGCTGCGTGCATCATCCATGGCAGGCTACACGCCGGATCTGTCCGGCTGCCATGGATGCGGAAATCAAAATCCAGCCTATTTTGACATTTCCGGAGGCAGTCTGCTGTGCGAAGGCTGCCGCGCAGCAGCCGGTGGCATCCGGATGCCATTGACCCCTTCCGTGTTGGAAGCCATGCGCTATATCGTCTATTGCGAGGGGAAAAAGCTGTTTTCCTTTGAAATCGGTGCGGATTCCATGGAACAGTTATCCGGTATTACGGAAGCCTATTTGACCACCCAGCTGGAGCGGGGCTTTACTACACTGGATTTTTATAAATCGTTGTATATTTGATGTGTAGGGACCGGCCTCCCGGACGGTCCCGAACATAAGGAGCATAACATGGCACGAAAAAGAGGTCGATACCACGGCGTAAGGAACTGCTAGAACGGATCAGCGATATATTTGCTGCGCTTGGCATCGTGTGTGTTAGTCTTGTTTTTGTTTGGGTGATCGTTAACAATGTCATAGCCATTCAAAACATTCGAAATCTAAATCTTGAGGTATATACCGGTTCTTACTCCTGCGAATTAAAACGAACATATGGCAAACACCGAAACTATTATTATTTGATTGAACTGGATAATGGGGATACACTTTCCGTGTCAAAATCTAAGTGTGATAATCAGCAAACTTTGGAAGAATGCCAAATTTTAACCTTTCAATACGCAGACGATGTTTACAGTAGACTCTTTTCGTCTTCGTATTCTGCCCTGTCCATTCAATCCGAGGATTGTAAGATAACCATTTTGGATTTGTACGCAAGTCGCCGCGCTTGTGTCAGAAGCATATGGGTCCTTTCGATTTTGCTGTTTGTTTGGGTGTCCCTGTTTGGAAGCTTATGCCTGGCATATTATTTTGCAGTGATCCAGGATAAGCACAGAAAGAATCGAAGAAAACAGAGAAAAACTTGCATTTTGCCATAAATGCCGCATAGGACCGTCCGGGAGGCCGGTCCCTACAAAGAAGTATATTAGGAGAACCCTATGTCTGAATTATATGAAAAATCATTACTAAAACTGGAACTGGACAAGGTTCTGGAAATGCTGGCAGCCTGCGCCGGCAGTACGGAGGGCAAAGCTGCTTGTCTGCGTGTGCGGCCCATTTCCGATTTGGAAGATGTGCAGGCGCTGCTGGATGAAACCACCGCCGCTTCCGATCTTTGTACCCGGAAAGGAAATCCTGTCTTCGGTGATGTGACCGATGTGTCCGCGGCTCTGGAACGGGCTGACCGGGGAGGTAGTTTGCAGCCTGCAGAGCTGCTTCGGATTGCCGGCGTACTTCGTTGTGCCAGAAATATTAAAGGCTATGTGTCTGAGGACGAGAAAAAGACGGTTCTCGACCCCCTCTTTGCCGCTCTGGCACCCAATAAATACCTGGAGGACAAAATCTTCGGGGCCATTCTTTCCGAGGAGGAGATCGCTGACAACGCCTCACCGGAACTTGCCAACATCCGTCGTCATATGCGGATTCAGGCCGGTAAGATTCGGGACAGTCTGCAGAAGATTATTTCCTCTCCTGCCTATGCCAAGGTACTTCGGGATCCTATCATCACAATTCGGGATGGCCGCTATGTTGTGCCGGTTAAGAGCGAATGCAAAAATGACCTGCCGGGTCTTGTGCATGATGTATCTTCCTCGGGCAGCACCTACTTTGTAGAGCCCATGTCCGCGGTTACTGCCAATAACGCGCTGCGTGAGTTGGAATTAAAGGAAAAGAAGGAAATTGAACGGATTTTGGCGGAGCTTTCTGCCGATTCCGCTGCCCACCGGGAAGGCATCAACGATGATTTCCGTCTGCTGGTACGGCTGGACGTGATTTTTGCCAAGGCAAAACTGGGCTATCAGATGCGCGCCTGGGCTCCTATGATGAACGATCAGGGCAGGATAGAACTGCGGTCTGCCCGGCATCCGCTGATTGATCCCAAGCAAGTAGTACCGATTTCTTTGCATCTGGGCAAAGATTTTGACACTATGATCATTACCGGTCCCAATACCGGCGGAAAGACTGTTACCCTGAAAACTGTTGGTCTGCTGACTCTGATGGCAGAGTGCGGTATGCACATTCCTGCAGGTGACGGCAGCACATTATCCACCTTTGATGCCATTTTGGCTGACATTGGCGACGAGCAATCCATCGCTCAAAGCCTGTCCACTTTCTCCAGCCACATGAAAACCATTGTGGATGTGGTGGAGCAATGCGATGACCGCACTCTGGTACTCTTTGACGAGCTGGGTGCCGGCACAGATCCTGCCGAAGGCGCCGCGCTGGCTATGGCAATTATTGAATTCTGCCGAAAAATGGGCAGCCGTGTGGTAGCAACCACCCATTATGCGGAGCTAAAATTGTATGCCATGCGGACCAAAGGTGTCATCAACGCATCCTGCGAATTTAATGTGGAAACACTGCGGCCTACCTACAAGCTGTTGATCGGCATCCCCGGAAAGTCCAATGCCTTTGCCATTTCCCGGAAACTGGGTCTTGCGGAGCATATTTTGAAGGAAGCTGATGATCTGGTGGGCAAATCCGATAAAGACTTTGAAGATGTTTTGACCCAGCTGGAAGCGCAGCGGCAGCAAATGGAAGCCGCCAGACAGGAAGCAGAACGGCTGAAGCGAGAAACCGCCAAAATCAAGGAAGAAAGTGAAGTATACCACGAACAGCTGCGCAAGGAGCGGGAAAAGGCCATGGAAGCTGCTCGCCGGGAGGCGCAGAAGATCATTGACGACGCCCGATATGCCGCCAATATGGCATCTGAGGAGATCAAGCAGCTGAAAAAGCAGCTGGCCGAAAGTGCCGACACTTCCAACATCAATCAGCGCCAATCCGAATTACGCCGCAGCCTGAATGAAGCGGAAGAAAAATTGCGTTCTCAAGCTCCTCAGCAGCAACGTCCCGTGCCTACAAGAGGGATTTTGGTGGGCGATACGGTTGAACTTTTGAGACTGGGAACCAAGGCATCTGTAATTGCCATCAATAAAGATGGCACTTATCAGCTCCAGGCCGGTATCATGAAGCTGACCGCGAAGCCGGAGGAAGTGTACCTTCTGGAGCAGGATAATCCTTACAAAGAAAAGCACGTGCGTCCTGCCCATTCGGGAAGACAGATGCAGGCATCCGCTCCGAATTTCGAAGTGGATCTGCGCGGCATGGACACCATTGAAGCCGTTTGCGTACTGGAACGATTTATTGATGGGGCGCTGCGTGCTAACCTTCCCAATATTCGAATTATCCACGGCAAGGGAACCGGCGCGGTTCGGGCTGCCGTTCATCAAGCGTTGAAAAAGAATAAATATATAAAAAAATACCGTTTGGGTGTTTACGGGGAAGGCGAAGATGGCGTTACAATCGCAGAATTGCGGTAATCACTCGGAAAACTGTTGACTTTTCTCCGGAAAATCGCTATCATAAAATACAGAAGATCGTCGGCAGTGTTCCCGGCGAGTAAGGAGTGAAATTTATGTACAATAAGGAAGTCGTTGTACGCTGTGAGTCAGGCCTGCACAATCGGCAGGCTACATACTTCGTACAGAAGGCAAATGAGTTTTCCTGTTCCATTTGGGTGGAATCCGGCAACCGAAAAATGAATGCCAAAAGTCTGCTGGGCATCATGTCCCTTGGTATTGGCACCGGTGCTACCGTCCAGCTGATCGCCGACGGTTCCGATGCAGAGGTCGCCGTGAATGCTTTGGAAGCACTGCTGCAGCGGGATATTTATTGATTTGTTCGACTTGACCGCCTTGGTGCCTGCGCATTAAGGCGGTCTTTTATTGGAGAAAATATGACACTTGCGGAACTGAAAGAGAAAGCCCTTTCCTTGCCACTGGTTCCCGGCGTATACATTATGCGGGATAAGTCTGACACAGTCATTTATGTGGGAAAGGCAAAAAAATTGAAAAACCGGGTGAGCCAATATTTTCAGGACACGGCATCACACAGCCCCAAAACAAGGCTGATGGTCAGCCATGTGGATCATTTTGATGTGATCGTGGCATCTTCGGAGTTTGAAGCCCTTGTACTGGAATGCAGTCTGATCAAACGGCATATGCCCAAATATAATATTCTGCTGAAGGATGACAAGGGTTATCCATACCTGCGTATGAATCGCAAGGACCCATATCCTGTCATTACGATGGTCAGCAGGATTTCGGATGATGGGGCGGAATATTTTGGCCCCTTTGGCAGCCGCGGCGTGACACAGGCTGTGATGGATGCCATCCGGGAAGCATTAAAGCTGCCGGATTGCAAGAAGCAGTTCCCCAGGGATATCGGCAAGGACCGACCCTGCCTGAATTATCACATGAATCGCTGCGCCGGTTGGTGTCAGCTCGGGAAAAGCGAGGCAGAATACCGTGCGCTTATGGAGCAGGCACGACAGTTGCTGCTGGGAAATTACAAGACAACCGCTGACGGGATACGAAAGCAGATGCTTGCGGCTGCCGATGAACTGGATTTTGAATTGGCTGCCACATTGCGTAACAGGCTGCAATCCGTAGAAGCGCTGGGGCAGAAACAGCTTGTCACCGCCGGTACTCTGGCGGATACGGATGTGATTGGATACGCCCAGACGGAAACAAAGGCTTGCTTTGCGGTGTTGCATTTTTCAAATGGCAATCTTCTGGACAAGGAATGTGAGATTTTTTCCGTACCGGATGAACCGAAAGAAGCGGTTTCCAGCCTGATGAAGCAATTCTATCTCAGCAGGGGACTGGCGTCAAAGCACGTGTTGCTGCCCTTTGAGCTTGAGGACGCAGAACTGTTTTCCGAGCTAATGGAAAATCGGTTTGGAAAAAAGCCTCATTTGCGCGTACCCCAGCGTGGGGATAACCTGCGATTGGTGGAACTGGCCAACAAAAACGCCGCAGAGGAAGTTCAGCGGGTGACGGATCGGGAAGAACGGATCACGGGTTCCCTGCGTTTATTGGGGAAAATGCTGATGATGGATCCACCGAAGCGGATAGAATCCTATGATATTTCCAACATTTCCGGCACAGATATGGTTGCAAGCATGGTAGTATTTCAAGATGGCAAGCCCGCTAAGAGCCAGTACAAAAAATTCAAGCTGGAAAACATGGATGGTCAGGATGATTTCGGCGCTATGCGCCAGGTATTACTGCGACGTTTTGCTCACTATCAGGCAGGGGATAAGGGATTCGGGGAAACGCCGGATTTACTGCTGATTGATGGCGGCATCACCCATGCTTGCACCGCCGTAGACGCTTTACAACAGCTTGGTTTGCATTTTCCTGTCATCGGCATGGTAAAAGACGATCGGCACCGCACACGGGCGCTGGTGACGCCGGAGGGCAGTGAGATTCGTATCGACAACAATCAATCGGTTTTCTCGCTGATTGGTAACATCCAGGAGGAAACCCACCGTTTTGCCATTCACTATCACCGCTCGCTGCGCAGTAAGCGTCTGCGTTATTCTCAATTGGATGGTATTTCCGGCATCGGAGAAAGACGGAAAGAAATGTTGCTGAAACACTTTAAGTCATTATCAGCCATCTCTCAGGCAACTTTGGCAGATCTTGAACGAATTCTTCCCAGAGATGCCGCTGCTGCGGTATACGATCATTTTCACAGAAAGGAGGAGTCTTGATGCGCGTTATTACCGGAAAGGCACGTGGTGTGAATCTGAAGACTCCCGAAGGTCTCAAGACCCGTCCCACTGCGGATCGGGTGAAAGAAGCCATGTTCAGTATTATTCAGTTTGATATTCCGGGAGCCAAGGTGCTTGATTTATTTGGCGGTACCGGACAGCTTGGTATTGAAGCTCTCAGCAGAGGAGCGGAAAGTGCGGTATTTGTTGACTTCGGGGAAGAAGCCTGCAAACTGATCCGCGAGAACTTACGCCGGACGAAACTGGAAAATGAGGCCAGAATTGTTCGGGCGGATTATCTGCAATTTTTGAATTCCTGCAAAGAAAAATTTCATATTATTCTGCTGGATCCTCCGTATGCAGAAGTTTTTTTGGAAAATTCACTAAATTGCATTTCAGAAATTGACATTTTACAAACTAATGGTATAATAGTTACCGAGAGACCTATCGAAAAAGCATTAGATTGTGAAATTCCTGGTTTTTCCCGGTCGAAAGACTATAAATATGGAAAAACTTTGATTACCATTTTCCGAAAAATCTGATTGCTGCTGTGAAAATTTATCTACCGTCAAGGAGGAATACCCCAATGAACGAAAAGCATATTGAAGAAACAATCAGCGCCCTTTACGATATGATTCAGGATGCCAGAGCTGTCCCCCTGGCGGCTGACAAGTGCATTCTCGAGCGCGACAAGGCTTTGGATATGCTCGATGAGATCATCGCCCAGCTTCCTGCCGAGTTAAAGCAGGCTCGGGCTATTGTAGAGTCCCGTAACGATTTGGTAAGCCAGGCTCGCCGTGAATCCGAAGCCATTATCCGCAAGGCTCAGGAAGACGCCGAAAGTCTGGTATCCCAGCAGGCTGTCTATCAGGAAGCAAAGCGTCAGTGCATGGAGATGGTAGAGCAGACCAAGGCACAGATCGCCGGCCTGCGTAAGGCCAGCAACGAATACATGGATGACGCGTTGGCCCGCACGGAAGAGGCCATTGCCAAGTCTTTGGAAGAGGTAAGAGATACCCGGGCAAAGTTCCAGGCCCTTACCCAGACCCAGCCCATTGCTGCCGACGAAGAATAATTCGTTAGTGGAAGAACCGAAGCAAATCGCTTCGGTTCTTTTTTATTTCCTGCGGACATATGGATGAAACGGAAAGGGGAGGGTGGATATGCGAAAAGCACAGCAGAATCCAGCAATACAACACATGAAAAATCTATTGAAAGGGTTAACGGTTGCGTGGTTTGCGGCAACGATCGTCCATATGCTTGGAGCAGGATTGGTTTCGGGTGGATATATTCCGGAAAAGAGTACAGACTATATTTCTGTGATTTCACTGATTTTCTCAGCCATGACGGGCGCGTGGATCGTTAAAAAAAGGACGGAAACATATACGTGGCTTTGGTGCATGATCTTTGGCCTGGTATATTTCATAAGCCTGCTATGCGTCGGAATCCTGCTGTTTGAAGGACAACATTCCGGTGTTTTGGTTACATTATTGATCACAGAAGGAGGCAGTACCGCTGCAGCTTTGGTAAATATTGGCAAGAAAAATAGAATTCACGTGAGAAGAAAGCCATATGCGCTAAGAGGCTTTGTGTAATATGCACAATAGGGTAAATGATGTTTACCCAGCTATTCGCCCGCTGCCGTCACATTCCACAAACAACATCTAGGGGAGGTGTCCGCGTGTGCCCCTAGATGTAGAAAACGATTTTTCTCGGCAAAAATCTGGTGCGCCGGTTTCTCCAGTTGACATAATTTTGTTGACATAATGATTGGCATAACTGACAAAAATGTAAAACTATCCCATTTGCTCCTTGAATTTTGTTCACAATTAGGCTATATTATATAGGCAGCTAATTTTGTTATTACATGATTTTTCAAGGAATGCGGTATTTTGCATGATGAATTTGATCTGTGCCTATGAAAATTACTTGACAAAAGTCAAGATGGCATCTGCAAACACCATTGCCTCTTATATGCGGGATATTCGTCAGTTTTCCGACTGGCTTAACCGTGATGCCGGCATCGATATTGCAGAAGCTTCCCAATTGAATATTGGCCGGTATCTGGATCATTTGCGTCAGCAGGGTCGCTCAGGCGCTACCCTTTCCAGAACATTGGCAAGCCTGAAGAACTTTTACGGTTATTTGGTTTCTTTCGGCTTTAAGGATGACACTCCGGTGGTCGATATTCAGATCGACCGGGGAGAGAAGAAGATGCCGCAAATTCTTTCCAGCCGTGAAATTGAACTGTTGCTGGCTCAACCGGTTTGTGTAGATGCGAAAGGATTTCGCGATAAGGCAATGCTGGAAGTGTTGTATGCCACCGGAATCCGGGTTTCTGAACTGATCGATCTGGATGTGGATGATGTGAATTTGGAAACAGGTTCCATTAAGTGTACCGGCGCCAAGAAATCCCGTTCCATTCCGCTCTATCCTGCCGCGCTGCGTGCGCTGCGCAGTTATTTGAAAGATGTCCGCGTAAGCATGATCGCCGATCCAGATGAAAAGGCATTGTTTGTAAATGTTTCCGGTTCCCGCATGACCCGACAGGGTTTTTGGAAGATTTTGAAGCATTACCAGGCTACCGCCCATATCGAAAAGGACATCACACCCCACACTCTGCGTCACAGTTTTGCGGTTCATTTGCTGGAAAATGGCGCGGATCTGGATTCTCTGCAGGAATTGATGGGTCATAGCGACATATCTTCCACACAAATGTATACGCAAATGGTTAATCACAAGCTGAAGTCTGTCTATGAAAAGTGCCATCCAAAGGCATAATTACATAAAAATCCCGCAGGATGATCCTGCGGGATTTCTGATTTCAGATACCGGTCATGGCAGCCAGAACATCCACTTCCATCCGTTGAATGTCCTTTTTCAGCTTTAAGCCCTCCTCGATATCAATGGTGGTAAACGCGCCGTGGTGAGTACAGATGATTTTGTTAGTCTGACCCTGCAGCAGCTGCTCCACAGCCAAATAGCCCATTTTTGTGGCATTTACCCGGTCGCGTCCGGTAGGTACGCCGCCACGCTGAATATGACCCAAAACGGTCACCCGGGGATCCAGATCGATGGCTTCCTTGATTTTCGCGGCGATCTCCGAAGCAGAACCGGCGCCTTCGGCCACAACGATCATGTAGTGGGTAAAACCGTTAAACCGAGCCTGGCGGATCTTTTCGATTACATCCCGCTCAAAGTCAATGGTTTCTTCCGGAACCAAAACAGCGGTAGCGCCCACCGCAAGACCCACATACATGGCAAGGTAGCCTGCATTACGGCCCATAACTTCTACAACAGAGCAGCGCTCATGGGATTGCATGGTGTCCCGCAGTTTGTCGATACATTCGATCGCTGTGTTGGCGGCTGTGTCAAAACCGATGCAATAATTGGTACAGGAAATATCATTATCAATGGTTGCGGGAATACCGATGACATTGATGCCGTGCCGGCTCAGCGCCAGCGCGCCACGGAAGGTTCCGTCACCGCCAATGGCAATAATGCTATCCAAACCTAAGAATTTGCAGGTAGAAACCGCCTTGCGTTGACCTTCTTCGGTGGTAAATTCTTTGCTGCGGGCGGTATACAGAATGGTTCCGCCACGATTAATGGTGTGGGAAACACTTTTTTCGTCCAGTTTGATGATATCACCGGAGATCAAACCATTCCATCCACGTCGAATACCGAAACATTCAATTCCATGGTATAATGCCGTACGAACAACGGCCCGCACACAAGGATTCATGCCCGGCGCGTCGCCGCCGCTGGTAAGTACGCCGATCCGTTTGATTGCCATAATGGATTCCTCCCATAATCAAATTTCGACTATATTTTATCATTTTGTATAAAAAAGTAAAGAGAAAAATATATCTCTTTTCTCCTTTGTTGACAATTGTCCCCATTCCTAGTATAATACCAATAAAAATAAGGAGAATTTACCGCACATGATCAAGAAATGGAAAGTAACCATTCCGAAACTTACCGGTGATAAACCTCGCACTGCCTATATATATCTGCCTAATGGATATGAAAAACACGAAACCCTTCGTTATCCTGTTTTATATATGTTCGATGGTCACAATGTGTTCTTCGACAAAGATGCCACTTACGGTAAATGCTGGGGCATGAAGGAATATATGCACCGAAGCAAAAAACAGATGATCATTGTGGCTGTCGAGTGCAATCACGAGGGCAATAAACGGCTGGCAGAATATTCCCCAATTCATTTTGAAAATGAATATCTGGGCAAGGTTCGCGGCAAAGGTCATGTATACATGAATTGGCTGGTTGACACGCTGAAGCCCTATATTGACGCCAATTTTCGCACGTTGCCCGACCGGGAGCACACCTATATCGCCGGTTCTTCCATGGGTGGCTTGATGTCCCTTTATGCCATCACCACATATAACCATGTGTTCAGCAAGGCCGCCTGTCTTTCCCCAAGCCTTTGGGTGGATTTTGGAAAAGTCATAGAATTTGTGGCGAAAAGCAATATCCGTCCCGGCACAAATATCTTCATGGACTATGGTGAAATGGAGATTGCCCGTCATTTTGGCTCCCAGGAAGGTCTGGTAGCCATGTCCCATCTTTTACTTGCCAAGCGAGCTAATTTGACCCTTCGTATTCTTCCCGGCGGAGAGCACTGTGAGGCCTCCTGGGAGCGGGAGATCCCGGTATTTATGGAATGTTTGGAAATATAATTCAGGAGAGATAGAATGGATATTCGGTATTATAAGCATTGGAGTTTTTCCCTGACCAGGGAAATGGAATTTAAGGTCTACGGCAGCGGACAGGGGAGAGCGGTGGTTTTCATTCCTTGCCAGGGTGGTCGGTTCTTTGATTTTGAAGCTTTTCATATGATCGACTACTGGGCTAAGTATATTGACGCAGGAATGTGCACCGTTTACGCTGTGGACAGCATCGACAACGAAGCCTGGGCAGCCCAGGGCGCAGACAACCGCTGGCGTATCGAGAATCATGAAAAGTGGTATCACTATGTAGTGGACGAGTTTGTGCCCTATGTGCGGCATTTACACGGCTATCACAGCGGTATTATGACCTTTGGCTGTTCCATGGGCGCCATGCACGCGGCAAATCTGTACTATCGCCGGCCCGATATTTTTGATGGTTGCTTCGCCATTTCCGGCCTGTATGACAACAAGCTGTTCTTTGGTGATTATTGCGATGATCTGGTGTATAACAACTGTCCCTGCCTGTATCTGCAAAATCTGCCTCAGGATCATTTCTATATGGGGATGTATAACAGCCAAAGAAGCCTGATCGTAGTCGGTCAGGGTGCCTGGGAAGAGCCCCTGCTGGAGTCTACCCGCTGGCTGGATACGGTCTGCGCGCAAAAGGGCATCGGCACTCGCTTTGAATATTGGGGCACAGATGTCAATCACGACTGGCCCTGGTGGTATAAAATGGTAGATGTATATCTGCCGGAATTGCTGTGAATGGAGTGAGATTTATGAAGAATTTCGTATTTATTTCCCCGAATTTTCCCGTAAATTACTGGTATTTCTGCAAGCAGCTGAAAGATAACGGTCTGCGCGTGCTGGGCATTGGTGATTGCCCTTATGATCAACTGACTCCGGAACTGCGGATGTCTTTGCACGAATACTACAAGGTCAGCAGTCTGGAAAATTATGAAGAAGTATACCGCGCTGTGGCATTCTTCATCCATAAGTATGGCCGCATTGATTATCTGGAGTCCAACAACGAGTATTGGTTGATGCAGGATGCCCGTCTTCGCACCGATTTCAATATCTGCACCGGTTTTAAGGAAGCGGATATGGAGCCCATGAAGCTGAAATCTGCCATGAAGGCCTATTATGAGCGTGCAGGCGTGCCCGCAGCCCGCTATCATTTGGTGGAGGGCTGGGATGATGCCTATGAATTTGTGCAGAAAGTGGGCTATCCTGTGGTTGCCAAGCCCGATAACGGTGTCGGCGCCAACAATACTTATAAAATCAAGTCCGATGAGGATCTGCGCTGGTTTATTGATAACAAGGACGATAATATCTACATCATGGAAGAATTCGTTCGCGGCTATGTGCAGACTTATGATGCGATCATCAACTCCAAGGGTGAACCGCTGTTCGAAAGCGGCAACATTACCCCCAATTCCTGCATGGATGTAGTCAATGATGGCAGCGAGTGCACTTATTACATCGTTAAAGAAATGCCGGAAAAGATCCTGAAGGCGGGCAGAGCCGTAGCTAAGGAATACGGCGTCAAGAGTCGCTTTATCCACTTTGAGTTCTTTGTTCTGCGGGAGGATCAGCCCGGTTTGGGCGAGGCAGGGGATGTGATCGGCCTGGAGGTCAATATGCGTCCCTCCGGTGGCTATACTCCCGAAATGTATAACTATGCCTACGAAACCGATGTATACAAAATTTGGGCCGACATGATTGCCTTTGATTGCAACACCATGGATATGAACCGGCCCCACCATTACGGTGCATTCGTCGGTCGCCGTGACTATAAGAATTATAGAATGACCCATGACGATATTCTGAAGAAGTACGGCTACTGCCTGAAAATGACCAGCCGGGTACCGGATGCGCTTTCTGCCCTGATGGCCAATCAGATGTATCTGTGCAACTTCGATACGGAAGAAGAAATGATGCAATATTTTGCTGATTTGATTGTCAGCTGGTAAAAAAATCGTGCCGGGAACTTCCGGCACGATTTTTTATAATTCAATTTTGGGTGGAAACGCTTGGGTGCGCATGATCCCCCACATTTTGTCAATATAGGAGAGGGTGTAGAAGTTTTCGTAGTAATGGTAGTAGAATGCTCCCTTCATCGTCATGGTATATACTCCGTCATTCTCCTTGATAAATCCCAATATTTTAGCGACAAATAACTCGAAACCATACATTTTTCTCAGAGAAATGCCGAAAAAAGTTTCAAAATCCCTACTGTCCACGCGTGTACTGTAGGCTGTCCAAAACAGATAGTAAACCATTCTTTGCCGCATGGTAAAATGAATGGTCAGGGAAGTGGGAAGCCGATACCCGTCAATCCGATTGCAGTATTCCTCTACAGAAAAGGTATTGATCTTAAACTGATCCTTCAAAAGCGTGGTGGCCGAGCAGCCAAAGCCCAGGAAATTATCCCTTGTCATGGAAGAATATTTCGCTTTAGGATCCTTACAGAAGGTCCAAATAGAGCTGCGGGAGTATCCTTGCTCCTGGCAGTATTGGGTAATGCCGTCCAATAATTTCCGTTTTTCCTGGTTTTTCATGGATTTTACAGGACTATTGGTGAAGGTGAAATCAATGAATGGATAGATTGCAATGTGATTGGCGCCATACCGGAACGCCAACTCGATATCCCTACGAATATCCGCAAGGGTCTGCTCCGGAAGGGCAAAGATAAAATCCATGGATACAGTTTCAAAAGGCACCTGTCTCAGCGCTTCTGCCATGGACTTGCCATCCACGGATTGTCTTCCAAGGATATGCTGATATTTCTTCTGAAACGACTGGATACCAATGCTGATTTTGGTTACGCCGGCATCTCGCAAGGTCGAGAGTGTGTCAACTGTCACATTATCCGGGTGCAGCTCCACACCAATGCCTTCGGTTATGTCAAAATACAGCCGGCAAGTGTCGATAACTTCCTGCAATCGCTCAGCCACAAGGGCCGGTGTACCGCCGCCGAAATATAGGCTGGTAACCTGTTTTTTTCCGGAATTTTGCTTGCCTACCATATGGATTTCCTGCAATAATGCATCCAAATAGCGGTTGCACAGGGATTCCTGATACGGAACCTTGCAATACGGGCAGAAATTACATATGCGCTTGCAGAAGGGAATATGGATATATAGGCCAAGATTTTTACAGTTTTCGTAGGGAAGGCATTGGTCAAATTCGCTGCGGAAGGTAAAGGGCTTCACAGAACGGGTCAGCCACATTCTTGTTAAATTTGTCAGAATTCCCATTTGCATTTCCTCAAATGTACTTCAAATAGGTACGAAGCATTTCTAAAATGATCTTCACATGACCGCGGAAGAGCAAGGTGTATTCCGCCACAAAGAAATAACCACATTGTTCACAAAGGCCGGGCACTTCAACACATCTGCCGCAGGTGCTGATTTTACCATTTTCAATGACAACACATTGGTGACAAGGGGTAGGGAAGCGGTTGCCGATCAAATAGGGAAACGCGCTTTTTAAATTGAAAACCGGGCACTTTTCCTCCATCATATGACGAATGGTTTCGCAGCATTTGGCCTTTTCTTCCGGTGAAAGGGCGAGTTCTTTCGTATCGGGATAGGGTGTGTGGAAGTTAAAGGATACCGCTTTGACATGATCAATATCTCTTGCAAGACGGCAAACATGATCAATGCAATCCTTGTTTATTTGATTGATCGCCATATAAAAGCAAATATTATCCGCGGTGGAATTGGATATGTTTTCCAGGATCATATCATATGTGTTGCCACGAATGGTGTTATGGCACTGGCGGTCGCCGTCCAGACTCAAAAGTATCAGATCCGCCTCCGGCAGGTCAATGGGATGTGTACCGTTGGTCACCACATTCACGATCAAAAATCCCATAGCCTTCGCTTCGGTCACCAAATCACGGAGAGTTTTTTCACCGTCATGCCACAGAAAGGTTTCGCCTCCGCAGAAAAAGAGAATACGAACTCCCATATCATAAAGAATTTGCATTTCATTCCGAATTTGGTGATAAGGATGAATAACTGCAGTAACATTATTGACGGAACAATGCTTACATCTGAGATTACATTTGTCTGTAAGAATCACAGTACCGACAATGGGATCCTTTTTTCGTAAAAGTATGGTTTTGATGCCAAAGGTGGCAAAATAAAGAAAAGAGGATAATTTCAAAGCGTACCTCCGATTCTCAGAAAAGTTTCACTCAGTATAGCATAAACTGCCGGGAATTACAAGTTCAAAGCAATCGATCCAGCCGGAGAGAGAAGATAAGCCTGATCGGTATTGCAACATCCATAAATAGTGAACGCAACAAAATAAAAATTTTGTTGCGTTCAAAGGATTTTTATGATATAATACAGATAAATACAGGCCAAGGGTCTCCCGGGCCGGATTTTGGAGGCTTTTATGCAGCAATATCGGGATGCTCCTCAGATTCTGAAAGAATTCTTGGTTTATCACGAAACCATCAAAGGTCAGTCGCCCAGAACGATCTCAGAATACTATTTGGACCTTCGGATGTTCTTACGCTTTATCAAGCTGATGCGAAATGATATGCCAATCAAAACACAACTGGATGATATTCCCATAAAGGATATTGATTTGAGTTTTATCAAAAGTATTACTACGTCCGATGTCTTTGATTTTCTTTCTTATCTTGCCAATGATCGGGCGCTGAATCCGGATTCCCTTGCTCCGGATTATGGAATCGACGCATCCAGCCGTGCCAGAAAATTATCTGCCATAAAATCGTTTTATAAGTATCTTACAGTACGAACCAAACAACTGGATGAGAATCCTGTTGCCGATCTGGAATATCCAAAACTTCGTAAAAGTCTTCCGAAATATCTGACCATGGATCAATCCGCTGCGTTACTGCAAGCGGTTTCCGGGCCAAACGCCAAGCGGGATTATGCCATCTTAATGCTGTTTTTGAACTGCGGAATCCGACGCAGTGAGCTGGTCGGTTTGAATCTGACAGATGTATATGAGGATCGAATCCGCGTTGTCGGCAAAGGCAACAAAGAGCGATTTGTCTATTTTGGCACTCCATGCCGGAAAGCCATTGACGCTTACCTACCCGAACGCAACAAAAAATTATTATCTGATAATCGGGCACTGTTTGGAAGCCGGGATAACAATCGAATCTCTGTAACCGCGGTTCACCGGTTGGTAAAAAAGGCGCTGCTGCAAGCCGGATTGGATTCTACCCAATTTTCCGCTCACAAACTGCGCCATACTGCCGCAACCATGATGCTTTCCGGGGGTGTGGATGTGAAAACCGTTCAGGAAGTTTTGGGCCACGAAAACCTGAATACGACCCAGATTTACACCCATATTGAGAACACAGAGTTAAAAATCGCCGCAGAAGCAAATCCTTTATCGAAATTAGATTTTACTGAGGATTCTGAATGAATTATTAGACTTTATGCCATAAAATGTTACGGTTTTGGGAGGGGTATAACCCCTCCCCTATTATTTATGTACGATTCATTTTTCTTTGTAGGCGCTCAATTTCTCTGCGCAGCACATCGGCGGATTCACCTTCTGTAAAGTGCCATTCCTTGTCGCAAATGTCCAGATCCTCCTGCAGTACGGCGATTGCTGATTTATAATCACCCATTCGTTCGTAATATTGGGCCAATGCTTCAAATGGATCCGTATAACGAGGCGCTTTTTGCACATCAATTGCTTTTCTGTAGTATGCTGCCACACGATCATTTTGTCCATCCCGAAGCAAATAGTCACCAATATTATGATAAACACACCATTCCTTCGGGAATTCCTTCTCCATTTGTTCCCAAATCCGGAATGCTTCCTGCCGTTTTCCTTCCTGCCAGGCAATCTTACCGCGATATAAAAGGACTCGATAACTATGATCAATTTGCGCAAATCTATCGCAATAATCGTGGGCTTCCTGGATACGATAATCATCTAACAGCTGATCAATAATATCCATATGGGCATTACGGCAATTAGGATGCAGCCGAATAAACTCTTCCCAAAAACCAATCAAGGCATAATGGCTGCTGCCGTTCCAATCGGCAATCTTTCCATTCATAGCCCAATTCAGTTCACCATAGGCATTTCTGAGGGTCGGATCCCGACGGAGGGCTTCTTTGGCATATTCTGCAGCCCTGGATTGATGCTCACGGGCGATATGGTTTTCCATTTCTGCAAGCAATTCATGAGGTCTGCCGTTGGCTGGTTCCCGTCTGGCTTTCTCCAGTAAAAATTCTCTGGCCGCATCCACATCCGCCTGAGGAAGATACCGCACATCCCAAAGCACATTCTGAATCCGCTCCATTCGGATCTCGTCAGATAGCGAAAACAATTCGTCAATGGTCACTCCAAAATAGGCGGATAGACTCGGCAGCAAGGCGATATCGGGGGTTGCCACTCCCCTTTCCCATTTGCTGACAGCCTGGGCAGTGATACCGAAATGCTGGGCCATTTCCTCCTGCGTAATGCCGCGACGAAGGCGAAAATTTTTGATTTGATTTCCAATATCCATACGCATCTCTCCTTATTTTTTCGAGCTCGTGGGACCATCATAACAAATACTTTACAAAAAACAATGACCCGGATTTTTAGTGCCATAAACCAACAGTTGCATAAATCTATGTAAAAATCAAAGTTTTTTTGAAATCAGCTGTGCGCAACCGGAAGTTGACATTTTTCAGTGTCAAAATATTGATAATTCATCATTATTCACCCCCGGGAACATCATCAAATTTCATTGACATCTTCACCAAATAGTTGTAAAATATTACTATTGCAACTAATAGTTTACATCAAATGAGGCGTAATTATGTCACTATCCGATAGAATAGTTCAATGCAGAACCGAAAAGGGGTTATCCCAAAACCAGCTTGCCAGGCTCATGGATGTCAGTCGTCAAGCTGTCAGCAAATGGGAAAACGGCCTTTCCGTGCCGGATGCCGCCAAGATTATTCGATTATCTGAAATATTGGACATCAGTTGGGAATACCTGGCCACCGGGAGAACGAACGTTGCATCCCCCGGCTCGGCGACAGATCAGATCATCGCTGAACCCAATATTGAATATATTGAACGGGTCGTCGTTAAGCGTGTGATTAGAAAACAATATCTTCGCAACCCTGTTGAATATGCGCTTGTATGCCTGGTTGGCATCGCAATTGGAATTGTCCTAGGATTATTGTTGTAAAAAACGGTGCAACAGCACCGTTTTTTTATTTAATCATTACATCGCAACTTCAATTGCTTCCGCTAGATTTCGAACCAAATATACTTCCAATCCTTTGGGGATTTCCAGCTTTTCAGATCCAAATCTGGGTAAGATTGCCTTCTTAAAGCCTAAACGGACAGCTTCCTGTAATCTTTGATTCATCTGCGACACTGCTCGGATCTCACCGGTAAGACCTACTTCGCCGATAGCCACAAGATCATCGGCAATGGCACGATCCCGGTAGGAACTGGCCATTGCCAAGACAACAGGAAGGTCAGCACCGGGCTCGTCAAGACGAAGGCCGCCAATAACATTGATGTATGCATCAAACAGATTCAACTTCAATCCTGCCCGCTTTTCTGTAACAGCCAACAGCAGCGCTGCACGGTTAAAATCAAACCCATCCGCGGTACGTCGTGGTACCTGAAAGCTTGTCTTGCAGACCAATGCCTGCACTTCCGCCAAAACAGGTCGGGTGCCTTCCATGACGCAGGCCACGCAAGTACCGGAAGCTCCCTTTGGACGGCCTTCCAGCAGCATTTGACTGGGATTCGGTACCTCCTGCAATCCGGAATCCAACATTTCAAAGACACCGATCTCATTGGTGGAGCCGAATCGGTTTTTGGCGGCCCGAAGCATCCTGTAGGAAGAATTGGAATCACCCTCAAAATACAGCACACAATCCACCATGTGCTCCAACACCTTTGGACCGGCAATGTTACCATCTTTATTGATATGACCAACCACAAATACAGTAACTCCCCGGGATTTGGACAGCTGCATCAGACGCATGGTGCAATCCTTTACCTGAGAAACAGAACCAGGAGAAGAATCATTGTCATCGGAGAAAATGGTCTGTATGGAATCGACGATCAAAACGTCAGGCTGAATATGATCCATAGAAACAAGCACATCATCCAGACGGTTTTCCGCAAGAATAAATAGGTTATCCGGCATCACGCCAACTCGCTCAGCCCGCAGTTTGATTTGACGCTCACTTTCCTCACCGGAAACATACAATACCTTGCGTCCGGCGCAAAGCGCATTGCAAATCTGCAGCAGAAGCGTGGATTTACCAATTCCGGGAGCACCGCCAACCAGCACTAGGCTGCCTTCCACAGCGCCTCCACCCAAAACCCGGTCAAGTTCTCCAATTCCGGTGGAAAACCGAATCTCATCACCGCTGTCAACCTGGCCAACCGTTTTAATTTGTCTGGGAACAACGGCTCCGGGTTTTCTTCCCATACCGGGAGAGGAAGGGCGTTCCATATGCTCTTCCAGCGTATTCCAGGCGCCGCAGGCCGGACATCTTCCCTGCCATTTGGGAGTTTCTCCTCCGCATTCCGTGCAAAAAAAGACAGTTTTTGTTTTTGCCATGGGAATTCTCCTTATCCTATTTTATCTACTGGCATTATAGCAATCATTTGTTTGCCAGTCAAGCATGGAGATAGGCGCTTAAGGAAGAAAGAATGATGCAGCATATATTTTTCTGATAAGCCGCGGAACGAAGTTTCGCCTCCTCCTCGGGATTGGACAGGAATCCACATTCTACCAATACGCCCGGAGTCTGAATATGCTTCATTATATACACATGATCCGCCGGCTTTTCCTGTCGGTGGCTGTCTGGATTCAACGACATAATAAAGTTATTTTGCAAAATTTTCGCAAGTTCCTGGCTGCCGGAGGTACTCGCGTAAAACACCTGGGCGCCTGAATATCGGCTGTCCGAGAACGTATTTTGGTGAATGGAAATCAAAATTCCGTTTTCCGTTTCATTGATGATACGAACCCGTTGCCTAAGATCCGACGCCTTTTTTTCCGCTATGGAATTTCCTTCTGTGTATACGGAAATATCGGTGGTGCGGATCATGCGGGTTGCATATCCCATCAAATGACACAGATCCTCCAGACGTAACGCGATCTCCAGATTGATCTGACTTTCCAGGACCCCGCTGCAGGAGGTGGCGCCACCATCCAATCCTCCATGTCCCGCGTCGATGACAATGATTTGTTTTCGTTCAATGGGTGTATTTTCCGCAATTGTTGATACAGCCCGATCCGTTCCAATGGCCGCAAGGATCATCATACAGCCGACAATCAGGTACAGTGGCCAAAATTTCTTCCAATATTTCACAGGCAACACCTCCTTACATCCTATGATATGGGGTAAGCCGTATGCACAGAAATCCCGTTGCCACATAGAATGACATGGAACGACGGTTTCCACTATTTAGAATGGAGGAATGAAATTTGGACCAGAAAAAATGGGAAAAAGAGGGAAAACTGGGACGCCTGCCGGCTATGGCACCCCTGGCCAATCCCTATGTACCGTTTCAGATGGAACGACCCCCGAAATATGAAGCCAGAAAAGGGCTTGTTCGGGGAACATTATTTCCGGGGTTGGATTTGCCCTTTATGGGAATGGTAAATAGGGATGAAAAGCCGGTTACACCACTATCAGAATTGCAGGCCTTAGGCTTTGCCATTCAGGAACTGGCACTGTATTTGGATACCCATAGGGATGACGCAGAAGCCCTTGAGATGTATCGTCAGTATCAGCAAGTCTATCACGAGGCTATGATGCAATACGCAAAAACAGAGGGACCCATGAGCCACGGAATGCCCAGTCACGAAGATTGTTATCGATGGCTGGATGATCCCTGGCCCTGGGAGTTTTCCAAAAAATAAGGAGGAGCGCCATGTTTGTTTATCAGAAAAAACTGCAGTATCCCGTAAAAATCGACAAACCGAATCCTCGGCTTGCCAGAATCATTATCACGCAATATGGCGGCCCGGACGGAGAATTGGGCGCATCGCTGCGTTATCTTTCTCAGCGATATTCCATGCCTTTTGATGAGCTCAAAGGATTGCTGACCGACATCGGAACCGAGGAATTGGGGCATTTGGAAATGGTGGGCGCCATCGTTCATCAGTTGACACGGAATCTGAAGGATTCTCAGATTGAAAAATCGGATTTCGCCCCTTTTTTCGTGGATCACACCACAGGCGTCTACCCCTCCTCTGCAGCAGGCACGCCCTGGAGCGCCGCTACAATGCAGGTCAAAGGCGACCCCATCACAGACCTGACGGAAGACCTGGCTGCGGAACAAAAGGCCAGGACCACCTACGATAACATTCTGCGGCTTTCCGATGATCCGGATGTGAACGATGTCATCAAGTTCCTTCGGCAGCGGGAAATTGTTCACTTCCAGCGTTTTGGCGAAGCAATTGGACTGCTTCGCGAAAAATTGGACCAACGAAATGTTTATCATATGAACCCGGCAATCGATTTATGATGAAAGAAGGACACAGCCAAATGGCTGTGTCCTGGATTTATGAATTGGCAAGATAAGTGATCACACTATGGGCTGCAACATTGCCCTCCCCTGCCGCCTTAACATACTGATAAGGACGTCCGGTACAATCACCACAAGCGAATACGCCCGGCAGATTGGTAGCCATGGAGCGATCTACGCCGATGTGGCCGTTTTCCGTTGATAAACCGGGCAGCAAGGTGGCTAAAGAAATGGCGTCGCGCAGGCAGAACAGCCCATCCACCGGCAGCTCACTGCCGTCTTTGAGCCGCAAAGCAGAAACACGATTCTCACCCAAAACCGCAACAGGGCGGCTGGAGTGAATCAATACATTGGAGGAGATGGGCTCCATATCGGAATACATAGGGAAACAATGTACCGTTTGCGCCAACTGGGAAAGGAATTTCACTTCGTGTTCAAATCGCTTGGCGCCACAGAGAACAGCAATAGTTTTTCCTTTGTAAAGACCACCATCGCAGGTGGCGCAGTAACTGACGCCACGACCCAAAAGCTCCGCTTCACCGGGCAAAGTTCCCACAGATACCACACCGGTAGCCAAAATGATGGTCTTTGCTTCGTAAAAATCAGGACCTGCCAACAATGCATAATGGCTGCCCATTGGCAAAATGGAGTTTACCATTGCATCTACGATCTTTAGGTCCATCATCCGGGCTTGTTCCCGGAACTTTTCAGCCATATTGGAACCGGAGATATCGGGAAGACCGGGAAAATTGCGGATCAGCTCAGCTTTGTGAATCTTATCGCTGAAATCGGGAGAACCAATCCAAATGAAATTCTTGTTGTGAATTCTCAAATTCAACGCCGCGGACAAGCCGGCAGGGCCTGTTCCTATAACAGCTGCATCATAGATCATAGGATTTCCTCCTTAGTTAAATCGAACTACAAATGTATTGGTAAACCAGTATATAAAAGCAGCGAAATTTTGACCCAATCTGCCGGGAAGACACATCCACCGCAGAGCTGAGCGCTTGCGGAAATAATCGGCCCATTTTTCATCAAACTGTCGGCATTTCTGAAACATCCTTTCCATGTTTGCATCGGCCTCGCAGGATCTGTGAAGTCTGCAATAAGATATGGCAATACCAAACATAAGAAAAAGTTCATGCCGCAGATAATGTCGCAGCCCTTTGGAGGGGATGTCATCCAGATGGCAGGCGGTAAAGCACAGCTCTGTAACCAAAATCTGGTGCATATAGCGCTTCATCATTACATTTTTCTGCACGGATTGATCGGGTCTGCCAATCCAATAACGGTACAAATCCATATCCAGATAATACAAACGATGAACATACGGAAGGGATTGGTAGACCATCAGATTATCTTCGTAAAATACGTGTTTTGGCAAAGGATGGGTCCATTTTTTCATAATTTCCGTGCGGAAGGTGCAGGAATGGATGGTAAGAAGCTGGTGCATGGAAAGGCGCTTTGTATCTTCCCATGTGAAGATTGAATGTATCGGAAAGACATTGTGATAGCGAATGGAACGATCCTGTTTTCCGTCAGAATGCTGGTAGTAGTAATTGGTGACCACCAGGTCTGTATCCAGCTGCTCCAGCTTGTCCAGGAAAGAAACAAAATCCCGACTCAGCCAATCATCGCTGTCAACAACCTTAAAATATTTGCCGGTTGCAAGTTTGATTCCAACATTGATTCCCTCACCATGTCCGCCGTTTTCCTGATGAACCACACGAACGATATGGGGATATTTTGCTGCATAAGCATCGGCGATGGCGCCGGTATCATCCGCAGAACCGTCGTCCACAATAATAATCTCGACCCGATCACCGCCGGGCAACAGGCTGTCAATACATTTGGCCATATATTCCTGGGAATTATAGCAGGGTACCGTAATGGAAAGCAATTTCATATGCACGCCTCTTATCTTAATTCTTCCGCAAGACGAAGACCACGCAGCACCACAGCATCCATATCGTAGTAGCGGTACTCCCCCAATCTTCCACCAAATACAACACCATTTTCTCTGTCAGCAAGAGCCCGGTATTTTGCGAAAAGGGTCTGGTTTACTCCATCGTTCACAGGATAGTAAGGTTCCTGACCGGGCTGCCATTCCTGGCTGTATTCCCGGGAAATGACGGTCTTTGTCTGGTTTCCAAATTCAAAGAATTTGTGTTCAATAATTCTGGTAAAGGGCGTTTCCTCATCCGTATAATTGATGACCGCGTTTCCCTGAAAATTATCCATATCCAGCGCTTCCGTTTCAAACCGAACGCTGCGGTAGGAAAGCGGGCCAAAGCAATAATCAAAATATCCGTCAATAGGACCGGTATAGATCACTTTATCCGCCTGGGAATCCCAGTAGGATTTGTTCAGCAAGTAGTCCCGGTTCAGTTCCACAGGGATACCGGAAAGCATGGCTTCTACCATTTTTGTATATCCGCCAACAGGAATTCCCTGAAACAAGGCATCAAAATAATTATTATCGAAGGTGTAGCGAACAGGAAGTCGATTGATGATGAAAGCCGGAAGTTCAGAACAGGGTCTGCCCCATTGTTTTTTCGTATAGCCTTTGATCAATTTTTCGTATATATCCGTTCCAACCAGAGAAATGGCCTGTTCCTCCAGATTCCTTGGCTCCCCAATACCGGCCTCACGCCGCTGACGGTCAATCATTTGTCGGGCTTCCAACGGTGATGTAACTGCCCACATCTGATAAAAGGTATGCATATTAAACGGGAGTGAATACAACTGACCTTTATAGTTTGCCAAAGGAGAATTGGTAAAGCGGTTAAAAGACGCGAAACGGTTCACATAGTTCCAAGCCTTTGCGTCGTTGGTATGAAAAATGTGAGCGCCGTAACGATGAACCTGAATGCCTTCAACCTCTTCCGTATATATATTTCCGGCAATATGATCCCGCCGTTCTATGACCAGAACGGATTTTCCGGACTCATAAAGCTGCTGCGCCACGGTGGCGCCAAACAGTCCTGCACCGACAACCAAAAAATCAAAATGCATAGCTTGCACCTTTCTGTTTTTTCTGGGGAGAGTATAGCACAATCTCCCGAAATTTTCTACCCAAAATGAGAATCTTAATAGAAAATAAATATCTGAGAAATATTGCACAAGTATTACTAGTCGCAATAGAATGAAAAAGAAAACTGTAACGAAGTCACAGATGAAGAGTTCAAAAAAGAATAGAATGATGAAAAGCTGAAAGGAGTTTTACTATGGAAATGAATATTCTATTGATCGTTCTAATGCCATTTATCGGTACCACATTGGGCGCTGGGGCAGTCTTTTTCATGAAGGGCAGGATGAACCGCACATTACAGAGAATTCTCACCGGATTTGCAGCGGGCGTTATGGTGGCGGCCTCCATATGGAGCCTGATCATTCCTGCTATGGAACAATCCGAGAATATGGGCAAATGGGCTTTTTTACCGGCATTGATCGGTGTATGGGCAGGATTCGGATTTCTGCTTCTATTGGATCATCTGATTCCGCATTTGCATTTGAACAGTCCCACACCGGAGGGCTCCCCTTCCCGTTTGGGTAAATCCACCATGATGGTCTTGGCGGTTGCTCTGCACAATCTGCCGGAAGGTATGGCAGTGGGTGTAGTCGCCGCAGGTTGGCTGACCGGAAACGAAGGCATTTCCGCCGCCGCCGCGTTGGCATTGGCGTTGGGAATCGCGCTGCAAAACCTGCCGGAAGGCGCCATCATTTCCATGCCGCTGAAAAGCAACGGCATGAACCGGGGCCGTGCGTTCGGTTATGGTGTACTTTCCGGTATCATCGAACCCATCGGGGCAATCATCACCATTTTACTTGCCGACCAAATCGGTCCTGCCCTGCCCTATATGCTCAGCTTCGCGGCAGGAGCAATGCTTTATGTTGTTGTGGAAGAACTGATTCCGGAAATGTCGGAAGGCGAACATTCCAATATCGGCACAGTGTATTTCGCTGTTGGTTTCACATTGATGATGGTTTTGGATGTAGCGCTTGGATAATGCCATTTGACACGCTTCCTCTTTCCGTGTATAATGATTTCAGGATAGAAAAAGGAGGGATGTAACTGTGATCGAACGGTTTGAGAGGTTTTCTTATGCCATCTCCGAGATATCCCGCCATTGGCACAAGCTGACATCGGAAGAGATGGCAAAGTATAATCTCAAAGGTACCCACTCCATATATTTGGTGACACTTGCCAACCATCCCGATGGTTTGACAGCCCCGGAGCTTTGTAAGCTTTGCGACCGGGATAAGGCGGATGTTTCCAGAATGATGTGCATCATGGAAGAAATGGGTCTTGTTTACAAGCAGTATGCCGGTAATGCCCGGTACCGTGGTGTGTTTCAACTGACGGAGACCGGACAGGAAGCGGCTGACCATGTCCGGCGCAGAGCCGCCATGGCAGTGGATTTTGCCGGTAAGGATTTATCCGATGAGGAACGGGATACTTTTTACGCGGCTCTGGAATCCATTGTCAAAAATCTGCGTCAACTCAGCAAAAACGGAATCCCTGAATAAATGCAAAGGAGAATCATTATGCAAAATCAGTACTTTCCGGAAATTAAGAACCGCTTTGGTTTCGGCTTCATGCGTCTTCCCAGATTGGATGGCGAACTTGACCTGACGCATACCACAAAAATGGTGGACGCCTTTATCGCGGCTGGTTTTAATTATTTCGACACCGCCCACGGCTATTTGGAAGAACAAAGTGAAGTGATGCTTCGCAAGTCACTTACTTCCAGATACCCCAGAGACGCTTATGTTCTTGCCAATAAGCTTTCTCCCAACTATTTTGAGAAGGAGGAAGATATTCGACCCATGTTCCAACTCCAGTTGGATGCCTGTGGCGTGGACTACTTTGATTTCTACTTAATGCACTGCCAGAATAAGGAGCTTTTCGAAAAATACAAGGCTTGCCGGGCTTATGAAATTGCCCTTGAGCTGAAGGCAGAAGGAAAAATCCGTCATCTGGGCTTCTCTTTCCATGACACCGCAGATGTGCTGGATCAAATTCTGACCGAGTATCCGCAAGTTGAGTTTGTCCAGATACAGTTCAATTATCTGGACATGGAAAACGAAAGAATTCAATCCAGAAAATGTTACGAAACCTGCCGTAAACACGGAAAGCCCGTGATTGTAATGGAGCCCGTCCGTGGCGGTCAGCTTGTGAATATGCCTTCCGCCGCTGTGGATATTCTGCCAACATTGGGCGGCGGTTCCAACGCCAGCTACGCGCTGCGGTTTGCCGCCGGCTTTGATGGCATCTGCATGGTGCTTTCCGGCATGAGCAGCCTGGAAATGGTGGAAGAAAATGTGTCCTTCATGGCCAATCCCCAGCCTTTGAACGAATCCGAGATGGCAGCTGTCAATCAGGTGGCAGAAGTGATCAATGCTTTGGATCTGATCCGCTGCACTTCCTGCAAATACTGCGTGGACGGCTGTCCCGGCAAGATCAATATCCCAGCCCTCTTTAACTGCCGCAACAATAAACTGCGCTACAGCAATAACGATTCCGAAGCCAAATATGCTGCATTTGAAGCCAAGGCCAGTGATTGCGTGGAATGCGGTCAATGTGAGGATGTGTGTCCCCAGCAGCTTCCCATCCGTCAGCTTCTGAAGAAAGTTGCCCAGGAGTTTGAGAAACAATGATACATTTGCTGCTTGCGGTTATCTATCTGGCCTTTATCAGTTTGGGACTTCCGGATAGTCTGCTTGGTTCGGCCTGGCCGCTGATGTATGAGGAAATGGGTGTCAGTGTTTCCTGTGCCGGTATTGTTTCCATGATCATTTCCTGCGGAACCGTCGTTTCCAGCCTTTTGAGTGATCGGATCGCAAGAAAAATCAGCACCGGATGGATCACCGCCATCTGCGTGGCACTGACCGCAGGCAGTCTTCTTGGTTTTTCTATCAGTACACGGTTCTGGATGCTTTGCTTATTCGCGATCCCCTACGGTTTTGGTGCCGGCAGCATTGACGCCGCGCTGAATAACTATGTAGCGGTGCATTATGCAAGCAGACACATGAGCTGGCTGCATTGTATGTGGGGCGTAGGCGCCACTACAGGCCCTTACATCATGAGTTTCTGTTTAGGCGCCGGCATGAATTGGCCTTCGGGCTACCGCGCGGTAGGTACCATACAACTGGTGTTGGCTGTAGTGATGTTCCTTTCTCTTCCCCTGTGGTCAAAAACCACCTCTGCCAACGATAACAGGAAAACCGCTGGGATTTCTCTGGGAAATACACTGCAAATTCCCGGTGCTAAAGCTATTTTGGTGGCATTTTTCAGCTACTGCGCCATTGAAGCAGTCATATTTCTATGGTCTGCTTCATACATGGTCCTCCACCACGGATTGACAGAGGAGACAGCGGCCTCCTATGTTGCCCTGTTTTTCCTTGGCATGACCGTCGGAAGAGCGATCAACGGTTTTTTGACCATGCGGTGGTCGGATTCGGTTTTGATCCGTTCCGGTTGTGTGATCCTGTTCATAGGAATCCTTCTGCTGATGCTCCCGGATATACCATTTATGATCCCCGTGGCATTGACGCTGATCGGACTTGGTTGCGCACCGATTTATCCTTGCGTTATCCATTCTACCCCTGTCATATTCGGTGAAGATAACAGCCAAGCCATGATTGGTATGCAAATGGCATCCGCGTACCTGGGAACATTGTTGATGCCGCCGGTGTTTGGCATCCTGGCTAACTACATTCACATTGGCCTGTTTCCCCTTTTTCTTTTGCTTTTGGCGTCTATGACTACAGGATTTTATCTGCTGCTTCTGCGGCGCACTCCATAATCAAAAACCTCCGGCTTGTAGCAGCCGGAGGTTCTCCTTTATTCAATCAGATAAGCATTTACGATCTCAGCGAAATAGGCAAAGTGAAAATCCTGGTTGCCGGCAGAATCCTTGGGATAATAGCGATTCTGAATCTCCTGGGGTATGGCGGCAACGGGCTGCGCAACTCGATACAGAATCTTACACTCTAATGTCAGCGGCAACTCGCGGATTCCCGGAGCCGATATTAATTCACTGTCTTCCAGATGAAGATTCAGAGCCTGCGCCTTGTCCATATCACGACCGGATTTGGTTCCGCACACAGAAAGGATATGACTTTCCACATGGTCCAAGGGCACATTGACAGTAAACTCGCCGCTTTCATCCAACATCTGCCGTGTAAAACGGCTTTCCCTTACATAGGCCACAAAGATTGGTTTTCCCCATTCCACACCCATGGTTCCCCAGCCAATGGTCATGGGATTAATCTTATTCCCAACTTTTGCGGTAATCAATATGCCTGGCTTAAAGGATTTACAAATGTGTCCGGCATAATCAAATGGATCGATTCTTCTTTTCATAGCTATCCTCCTCGTTTTTTAATAAAATAGCATAAACTTTCGGTTTTTGCAAGCCCGGGTTGCATAATCTCCGGGTTTGTGATATGATCAAGAAAAAGGAGGTTTCCATATGAACCGTGAAAACAAGCGTCAGTCCTTCGAAAAAGGCTACTATAAGACCCATGCCTGTAACGAAAGTTTTGAATGTAAATTTTGTGGCAGATTGGTAGTGCCGGAAGGCGCGTCCAGCGAGCATCGCAATCACTGTCCTTACTGCCTGAGCAGTTTGCACGTAGACATTGAACCAGGCGACCGGGAATCCGATTGCGGCGGTATCATGGAACCCATTGCTGTATGGGTACGCAATAAAGGTGAGTGGGCAATTATTCATCGGTGCAAGCGCTGCGGCGACTTGAGTTCCAACCGGGTTGCGGCGGATGATAATCCCATGAAGCTAATGAATATCGCCATGAAACCCATTGCAAATCCCCCCTTCCCCATTGAGCGAATGGAAGAATTGACCGATCTGCTTGACAGTCATACAAAAGTGTAAAAAATACGGCGTATCCCATTGGATACGCCGTATTTTTAATTATTTCTGGATGTGAGCTGTAGGGCAAGCTTACTGATAAAAGCGTTGTCCGGGAATACAGACACCGCTTCCAAAGCGATAGCCGTATACTCTCTGACCAATTCTTCGCAACGGGTAAGGCCATAGAGCCGAACGAATGTATTTTTACCCGCATCTGTTCCCACGGTTTTGCCCATTTCTTCCTGCGTGCCAATTACATCCAACATATCATCCCGAATCTGGAACGCAAGACCCAGCGCCGAGGCAAATCGGCAGGCAGCATCATACTGTTCTTCCGTAGCACCTCCGGCAACGGCACCCAAGGCACAGGCAGCACGAATCAGCGCACCGGTCTTGCGGCTCTGAATAGCGAGAATCTCTTCTTCGGTACACAGCCGCTCCTCGCTGAGGATATCCAGTACCTGGCCGCCAACCATTCCCAGGCTGCCGGCACATTCTGAAAGAATACCAACAGCATCCCGGAAAGCGGAACCCTCCAACTGGGCGGTAGACAGAACCGTAAAGGCGTCTGTCAAAAGCGCGTCACCAGCCAGAACGGCCAGAGCTTGCCCATAGATTTTATGATTGGTGGGTCTTCCTCGGCGGAAATCATCATCATCCATACAGGGCAGATCATCATGGATGAGGCTGTAGGTATGGATCATTTCCACTGCCGCTGCCAAAGGAGCGGCTTTCTTCCATTCACCGCAGCACAATCTGCAAAATTCAAAGGCCAGTACAGGACGCAAACGTTTCCCACCGGCAAGCAAACTATACCGCATGGCATCAAACAGCCGGGCTTGAGGTTCATCGGCAAATTGACTATACCATTCCTGCAGATACGCTTCTACAAAGGATTTATATTCATCCATTCTGTTCATCAATAAAGGCCTCCAAAACCGGACTGCCGTCAGGGGCAGTCATGACTTTATTCACCTGCAGCTGGGCTTCATCCAGCATTCTTCCGCAATCACGAACCAGATCTGTGCCCTCCCGGAACAGCATCAGGCTTTCTTCCAGCGGCACATCGCCTCGCTCCATGGCGCGGACGATCTGCTCCAACCGCTGCAAGTTTTCTTCAAATGTCTTGTTTTCCTTATTCATAGCGAATGCTCCTTCCTGTTGACAACAGTGGCGGTAACGGTGCCATCCGAAAGGCGAATGTGGATGTCCTCTCCATTATTTACAGCCTGTACAGTACGGATCACTTCCCCGTTTTCCTTCAATGCCATGGCATAACCACGGGTTAATACCTTTAAGGGGCTCATGGCATCCAACTTGGCTGTCACAGCGATATATCGCTGGGTTTTTCTGGAAATTTGCTGATTTTGTGCGGAAACCAGGCGGTTATTCAGCAGTTCAAGGGCCTTGTGCCGATGCTGTAAATATCCCACAGGACTTTTCAACGACTGACTTTCCGACAAAATATGCAGATGTTTACGGGCATTTTGAATCCGGCGATTCATAATGGCTGCCATATGCGCGGATAGGGAGTCCAGAGTTTGGCGCAACACGTCCTGATCCGGAACAGCCAGTTCCGCTGCGTTGGAAGGCGTCGCAGCCCGCAGATCCGCAACAAAATCAGAAATGGTAACATCCGGCTCATGACCCACGGCTGAAATTACGGGAATCCGGGAATCATAGATTGCCCGGGCAACCATTTCATCATTAAACGCCCAAAGATCCTCGATACTGCCGCCACCGCGACCGACGATCAGAAGATCCGCCATGCGATGGAAATTTGCGTACCGAATAGCGGCAGCGATCTCACCGGGTGCTTCCACACCCTGAACCCGTACCGGAAATAATAGCACCCGAACCAACGGATACCGTTTTCGGAGGATCCGAAGCATATCATGCACAGCGGCGCCGGCAGAGCTGGTAATGATCCCGATGGTATGGGGATATTGAGGCAGCGGCTTTTTATGGGCCGGGTCAAACAGGCCCTGAGCCTGCAGTTTCCCTTTCAGTTGCTCGAAAGCTGCGTAAAGATCGCCAACACCATCCAAAACCAATCCGGAACAATATAGTTGATAGGCGCCGTCTCTGGGAAAAACGGAAATTTTACCCATGGCGATTACCTTCATTCCGTTTTCCGGACGGAATTTCATACGCATGGCATTTCCCTTGAACATGACACAGCGCAGCGCGCCACCCTCATCCTTCAGGGTAAAATAATGGTGCCCGGAAGGATACAACTTATAATTACTGATTTCGCCTTTGATGGCAAGATTATTCAGCAATCGATCCTGATCCATCATGGCGCGGATATACTCATTGATTTGCGTGACAGATATCACTTGCTGGGCCATATCAACCCTCCCGTAATCTGTGAGCAAGCACCGCGACACCCATAGCATTGTCCGTGGAGAACGCCGGGGCAGAAAACACCGCATCAGACATCACACTGCGGAGCATGGAATTACTGGCAACACCGCCGGAAAATACTACTTCCAATCCGGGATACTGCTTTTGGGCATTCTCCGTGGCGGCTTTCACCCCATGGCAGACACATCGTAACGCATAAGCGGCGATTTCCGCCGGAGAATTGGTTTCCGCAAATTTTTCAACCTTATTCTGCACGCCGGACAGAGAAAATTCCATCGCGGGACATTTTACCATAAAAAGTTCGCTTTTTTCAGCGGTTTGCGCAAGTAGGTCCAAATGCTTACCCGCCGGAAAAGGCAAATTCAGCATAACACCGGTTCGGTCAATGAGCTGGCCGGCGGAGATGTCCGTAGTGCCGCCGATCCGGGTACATTTCACATTTTTCCCATTGGGTTCCACAAGCAACAGCTCCGTAGTGCCGCCGGAAAGATGCCATGCCAAATGGGGCTGATCCATCAGATCCAGACGACCGGCGCTCCAAAGCGACGCGGCCACATGGCCCTGCTGATGAGATACTTCTACCAAAGGTACTTGCAACACATCGGAAAGCAGCTTCGCGTGGGAGTACCCTACCATAAAGCAGGGCATATAGCTGCCTTCCACAGCTC
Organism: Faecousia sp.; assembly: GCA_045595885.1. Taxonomy (GTDB): domain Bacteria; phylum Bacillota; class Clostridia; order Oscillospirales; family Oscillospiraceae; genus Faecousia. The sequence goes on from JAZOBI010000052.1 coordinate 85,085, forward strand.
TGGGTCGGGTAGAAACACCAATAGCAGCAATTTCCCACCTATGGGAAAAGAGCCTGCCGGAAAGCTCCGGCAGGCTTTTGGTATGTGAAAAAACGGCATCGCTTTGTCTAAGACCCAATTCACCCGGCTTAACGGGGAGCAATTGGGAGCAATTGTGACCTTCTGTGCCATCAAACCAGGCCACAGAGGTGGTATAATTGCTGGTATCGAAGCCGATCACTTTCATCAGACTTCCTCCACTTTGTTTTCCAGAGCTCTGGCAAAGGAGCCAAGAATACCATTGACGAACGAACCGGTATCGTCGCCGTCATATTTTTTTGCCAAACGGACAGCCTCGGAAACGGCAACACCGGTAGGAACATCCTCTACATAGAGAATTTCAAAAATGGCCAGCTGCATAATGGCTCTGGCAAGCCGGGAAATACGGCTCACATCCCAACCGATGGAATAGCGGCTGATTTCCTCGTTCAGTTCTTCCGCCCGATTGGCTACACCGGAAACAACCAAATCAATATAGCCAAGCTGGGCACGGCTGGGACGTTCGGAATAAATCTCATTTTCCTGTGAAAGAACGGCATAATAGTCTTTTTCCAGACGAAGGGAAATGGTCTGGGCAGGCTCTTCACCGGTAAACTCCCGGCCATAAATCAAATGTACTGCCAGTTCTCTGGCATTTGCTCTTGTCATACAATTCACCATTATTTACGGGCAACGCCGAAGACGTTGACATTCACACGCTTGGGACGGATGCCGGTAATGGATGCGACAGTGTCGGTAACCGTGTTCTGGATATTCTCAGAAACGGTGACCAAATTGCTGCCATAGGCGACAAGGGCATTGATTTCCAGCAAAATGTTGCCCTTTTCCGTAATGGAAACCTTAATAGCCTTATTCCAATACTTGGGATTCAGGGGTTTGGTAAAGTCCACGCTGGTTTTAGCGGTGAGGCCGGCAAAGCCTTCCACATCAGAAAGGGAATACAAAACGATGGTGCCAATCACATCTTCTGAAATATAAATCTGCCCATTTTCATTGTTCTGGCAGATGTACTGCTTCTTATCAGACATGGGAAACCCTCCTAATACATAGTTTTGATTATTATACCACCATCGGCATCAAATTACAACTCTTTTTTTCGAACAACAAGAAATGAGCCTCCAAGGTTCGGAGGCTCAAAAATTCACATCACTTCCACAAGGGAAATATCCTGCATGGTATAATCCGATTGGGAAATCACAATATCGGCAATGAGCGCCACATCGGAAGCCTGCAGACCACCTTCCGGCGAAGCTACCGCTATTGAGATGCCTTCTTCGGTCATGTACGCTACACAATCGGCATAGCCCTTAGCAATAATTAAGCTCTCAATCTGGGCTTCCGCAAGGGCCATTTGAATGATATCCTCCAGCTTCGCACCCGACTGAGCGGCGTTTTCTTCATCTCCATAGGACATGGCTTCCTGCAAAAGGCTCACTGCCCGATCCCGCGCTTCCTGCCTGGACAAACGAACGGCCGCAAAATAGTCCGTAACCGTATTATCTACCTGTACATTATCTTCCGTTTCCCCTTCTATGACCAGATTATCCGACAATACCTGGTCAGCTTTCAACGTGTCCTCCCACTGCATGGTATCCTGGCCGCCGGAATAGACCCAATTGAGATAGATTCCGGAGCATACCGTGACCAAAATGGCTGCGGCAATCAGGTTTTTCTTCCACTTTCTTGAAATTTTCATGTTCATATCCTCCCCATTATTTCATTTTCAGCACAGAAATTTTATCAGATGATAACCCTGTAATTTTCGAAACCGCATCAATTACGTCCAGTTTCACGCCGGGCTGATCACCACCTTGACAAACAATGATCGCACCGAGGTAGATAGGCGCTTTCATATAGCTGACCAGTGGCAGCTCCTGCCGGTCAACTCCGGAAATAATCACCGTTTCTCTGCGTATGACAGACCCGGTTTCATTGGTGGAAATATCCTGATTTTCCTGATAGACGGTTTCCTCTCCAACAGAAACCGTCAGCATGACCTTTACCTTGCCAACACCATGAATTTGGGATAAAAACGCCTCAAGATCTTCGGTGATATCCCATATGTCCACAGATTCCTGGCTTGTGGAAACGGATTGTTCAGCCTCTTCTTTCGAATTACCGGAAGGAAGCAGCATGAATACCAGTCCCACAACCAAAACAAGAATCACATAACGATTCTTTTTCAAAAAAGTCCTTATTTTATCACCTGTCAATTTCAACTCCAAATCTGCGCCTCCTCCGCTATCCCCAGATCCTCATCAATTATCGCTTTCAGCTGCTGCTTGCCATAGGGTGAAATATTTCCGGAGATTTGTACGCCCACCGGGATAGGAATAGTATCCTGCGATAATTGAACAGATACAGTTAGTACCGCATCATACTTTGCTGCTTCATCCAAAATATATGCGCGGATTCGTTCCGTTATGATGTATTCCCATTGGTTTTTAGCCAACATCTTTCCTTCATCAGCCACCTGCTCAGCATCCTGCCGGATAGAGGAAGATAAATCATTCCATTCCAGAAGATTTATATCCGTTAGGGGCCGAAGTATGGAAAACATCAAAAACATACCGCATAGAATCTTTCCCATTTTAACGGACGCGCCTTTTTCCGGGAGCAATTTAACGATCAAAGCGCAAATGATCGCAGCAACGGATATGGATAATACATATTCCGAAAGACCTGACATTATCCCATTCCTTTCATAAAACACACCAAACTGATCATCTGCAGGAAACAAGCAACACCCGTCATGGACAGCAGAAAGGTCATGGCAAAGGAGAAGCAGCCAATCAACTCTCCTGCCCATTTATCGCTGAAAACGGCACAGGCGCCGGCTGAAAGTCTCAGAAGCACAGCATGGGCCGCAATCATCAAAAAGGGGCCAACCAGAATTGCCACCAATGCAAGGATCCCAAATACACCGGCGGAATTTTTCGCAAGATGAATACTGGCCAGCAGCGCCTCCGACGCGTCCGAGAGGATTCCTCCCACCACAGGTACAGTGCTGGATATTGTCAGTTTTGTAGCTTTCAGGGTTGCCTGATCTGTTGTACCGCAAACAACGCCTGTGATGCTCAAATAACCCGTAAATACATATAGAATGATTTTCAGACACCACACCATTATCCATTTCACAAAATCCCGAAGCTGCTTTACAAGGCCATCCCCCGTGGCGGAATTCAGAATCCCGAATACCAGATACACATATACCGCCGGTACCAGAAAGGAAGACAGGATCCAGGAAAGAACAGTATCCAAAATGGCAGTTCCGGTATAAAGAGCCGTGGAAGCGCCAACGCCCCCCTGCGCTGCCAATGCCGCAGCCATTACAGGCAGAAGAAGCTTCCCATACTCACTGATCTGATTCACAGTGTCCACTCCCAAGGCAATCATGGAATTGGTTGACCGAAACAATAGACAAGCGATGACCACGACACCCGCAACTTCTGCCGCGGATTTACCTAAGCCATCCTGAATTTTCAGTATGGACAGCAGTAATGCCGCCGCGAAAATACCCACACAAATCTGAAAGGCTTCCTGAATATCCGGACGGATCGCCAAAAACGCGCTCCGGATCACATACCACAAATCCTGTCCGAAATCGCCGGTAGAATCCGGCATATACTCCAGGGCTGACTCCGGTGGATCCGCAGGCAATATTTCTACTGCTTGTACAGAAACCGGGAATAAAAATAACAGCAGAATCATCAGGGTAAATTTTCTCATATATTCTCCATAATGGAAAGGATTTGATCCAACAGCTTCTCATATGCTGGCAGCGATAAATACATTATGATTGCCACAGCTAAATACTGCAGCGCTTTTCCCATAGCAGAATTCCCGGAGTCCGTACAGACAAGGGAAGCTATTTCTGACAAAAATGCGATGCCTACAACCTTCAGTAGCATCAACATCATATCATCATCGATCCCGCCAACAGTTTGCAGCTGATTCATAAATTGAATAACCGGCGCCAGGTAGCTTGCCGCAAGGCAACCCAGTGCGCAGCACAGAAATACTGACAATAGTAAACCGATGTCACGTCCCTGGCTGCGAAAGGACAGGATTAACACAACGGCCAACAATGTTGCGGATGCAGCCTGCAAGAATGTAGTCATCAAAAATGAAACAGCTTTTCCACCAGGTCAAACAGTTCGGCGATCTTTTGGGCTACGATCATCAGAACCACCACCAAACCCGCAAGGGTAGTCATGGTGGCTTGCTCTTCCCTGCCGCTGCGGGACAGAACCTGGTTTAATATGGATACAATTATGCCAACGGCGGCAATCTTAAAAATCAAGTCAATTTCCATACTTACAACAGTAGAATCACAAGGGCAATGCCGCAGCAAATCCCAAGAGTTCGGTAGCTTCTTATCCGGGCATCCCGGTCAAGTGTCAAAGAATCCAGATCTCGTTGGCACAGATGGGAAACACCCCGCAAGCCGGAAACTTGTCCGGACAAGGCGAACCTGCCTATGGATTTTCCAAGCTGCAGCAAATTTCGTTCCGTCCGCACAGGAATATTTCCGAAGCGCCGCAGCACATAATCCATGCAAACACCCGCATCCGGAAATCCCTTTCCTTCCATTTCCATGGCTGTTTCATGAAGAACCTTACCAATGAAGCCACCAGCCTCCTGTCCGGCCATACGGCACAGATCCGGCAAAGGTGTATGATGATACTCCAATTCACATATCATATACGCTATGGCCCGTTGCAGCGCCAACAGGTACCGTTCTTCCCGCTTGTGATTCGCCGCAACAGAAAATCCAAAGACGCTGCAGGAAAGGATAACGCAGGCTGCTCCAATGAATCTGATGGTCATATCCGGTTCCTTTCTATCCACCAGGACTTGTCCTTTGCCATAAAAACAAAATGATCAAATATTCCGCCGGTAACCAAAGGCGCGCAACGAGCAGAAGATAGGAAATCTTGTTTCCCATGTGCGTGGATGGTGGCAAGCAGATGAACACCACAACGTCCGGCATGGATGACAGCCCGAATGTCCTCTTCCGATGTGATTTCATCCACGGCGATGGTATCCGGTCCCATTGTCTTCAACAGATTTTCAATGCCCTGGGGCTTACCGCAGCCTGTAAGGACATCGGTACGGCTTCCTGTTTCAAATCCACCCTGTTCGGGAAACAGCTCTCCCCGCTCGTCAACAACAGAAATATTTTCAAAAGCCGACCGCTGTCGAATCAGATCCCGAAGCAAGGTCGTTTTTCCGCAACCGGGATTTCCCGCAATCAATAATGAGCCCTTTTCTTTCCAAAGAGAACCGCTGATCCCCGGAAAATCTCTTGCGACACGAATGTTGATTGACCGCAGTTTTCGAAATCCCGACATACTCCCCTCTTTCATTACCGCATCCCCACAGATTCCGATTCGATGCCCACCGGGAGCCGTAATATAGCCGAAGGCGGAAGTTGTGGCAAGCCATGGAGAATATCTACTGGCCGCATTGACAATATGGGACAACTCTTCCGCTGCAACCGGTTGTCCAACGGAAATTCGCCGTTGATTTGTAATGATTTCTGTCGGATGATTGATTCGAAGCCGCAATTCCTGAACACATTCGGACGAATAGTTGTCCACTTTATTTTGAAGCGGTCGTGGTAAAATCGCTATCAGTTCCTTCCATGCACATTTCATTGGTATCACTCCCACATAAGACTATGCGCCCGGTGAGGCAAGTATGCCACAGAAGTAAAAAAGCCTGCGAACCAGGTTCGCATGCTTTCCGTTAATGCTTATTCTTTTTATATATGATATTCAAACCCTTCAGCAGCAGTTCTTTCTCCAAAATTATCTCATGCTTACAAAGTGGTGTAACAAACTGCGCCAAACCGCCGGTAGCAACAATGGTGGAAGTGTGGCCCAATTCTTCCGCGATCCGGTCAATCAAACCATCCAGCATAGACGCAGTGCCGTACATCATGCCGCTGCGCATACAATCGACAGTATTTTTGCCGATCACATTTTTGGGTTTATCCAGGCTGATTCCGGGAAGCTGCGCCGCACGGCTGGTCAGGGAATCCAGAGATACCATCATGCCGGGGAAAATAATACCGCCCATGTAGACATTATCCGGTTCCACAACCTCAACCGTAGTCGCGGTACCAAGGTCGATCAGCACCAGCGGCGCTTTGTATTCGCCCAAGGCAGCAACAGCGGCTACGATACGGTCAGCGCCAACCTGGGAGGGGATATCCACATGGATGTTCAATCCTGTTTTCAAACCGGGACCAACAACCAAAGGCTGTTTGCCGATAATCTTAATAACGCCGGTATGAACGGAATTGAATACAGGGGGTACAACGGAGGCAATGATGCAATCTTCAATATCCGAGATGGAGATACCGAACGCTTCCAGCATATTCTTTATTTCAACGCCATACTGATCAGAGGTTCGCTGACGCTCTGTGGCAATACGCGCCTTGAAAATAATCTCGTCGTTACGGATAACGCCGATAACGATATTCGTATTACCAATATCAATGGCAAGTAACATGACACATTACCTCCTGATAATAAATTTAGACAAAACTTTACCCACAACGCCCACAATAACAGAGGATGCAATCATTTCCACAAACGCATTGATACCAACAAAAGCAAAGATAAAAACAAATATATTACGACCGGCAATCAGATCTTGTACGTAGTCTGTGCGACCAAACAGCAGAATCAAGGCCGTCATAAACAGAATCGTATTCAAAAGCGCGGCACAAAAACCGGTGGTAAAGCAGGCAACATTCACATTTGCGGCTTTCTTAACGCCGGAATAAATAAAGCCGCAGCACAAACCCGCCAGCAAGCGGGGAAGGAAACGTTGAACAAAGGCAAAGAAGGGATTGATCTCAAACAGAATCACACCCATGGCGCTGGTACCACCGATACCAAGGCATTGCAAAAAACTGGTGATGCCAAACATACCGCCCAAAACCGCTCCGCCGACCGGCCCCAATGCAATAGCGCCAATGGCCACTGGAATCATATTGAAAGAAATCGCCAAGGGGCCGATATTCAAATAACCCAGGGGCGTAAAGGACATGATAAGTAAAATGGCACAGAGCATGGCAGTCGTTACCATTTCACGGGTACCGAACTTTTTCTGTTTCATATTGAAATCCTCCTGCTGCCGTTCCGCAAAGCGGATACAGCGCAATTTATAGCATAGCCATGGCTTTATTATACAAAAAAATCACAGGATTACAAGAAAAATCTTTCCTTTACACCGGGGAAAATATGGGGTATAATGACAAAAAAGTATTTGGGAGGCAATCTCATGCTAAAAAACAAAACTATTTTGCTGGGTGTCACCGGCGGTATCGCCGCCTATAAAGCTGCCGCACTTGCTTCTGCACTTGTAAAACTTCATGCGAATGTGGAAGTTGTCATGACGGAAAATGCCACGGAATTTGTCACACCTTTGACCTTTGAGCAGTTGACAGGCCGACGGACTATGGTCAATACCTTCGACCGAAATTTCTCTCATCAGGTGGAGCATATTTCCCTTGCTGAGCGGACGGATCTTGTGATCATCGCGCCCGCTACCGCCAATGTGTGCGCAAAACTGGCACACGGACTGGCTGACGATATGCTGACCACAACGGTTTTGGCCTGTAAATGCCCAAAGCTGATCGCACCGGCCATGAACACCAATATGTATGAAAATCCCATTACCCAGGACAATTTGGCCGTTCTACGGCGCTATGGATTCCAGGTCATCGAGCCCGCCTCCGGACGACTGGCTTGTGGCGCTGTGGGAAAGGGAAAGATGCCGGAACCGGAGGATCTTGTGCAGCATATTTTACATCACATCGGGATGACCCATGACCTTGTGGGAAAACGCGTATTGGTCACTGCCGGACCTACCCAGGAATCGCTGGATCCTGTTCGGTATCTTACCAATCATTCTACCGGAAAAATGGGATACGCCATCGCCAAAATGGCATCTCTGCGCGGGGCTGAAGTGACTCTGGTTTCCGGACCTGTGAATCTGGCTCCCCTGCCCTATGTGACCACGGTGCCCGTGATTTCCGCAGCTGATATGTTCCGGGAAGTTTCCAAACACGCATTGGATTCGGATATGATTTTCATGGCAGCCGCCATTGCCGACTACACACCTGCTCATTACGCGGATAACAAGATCAAAAAGAAGGACGGCGATTTGGCAATTCCCCTCAATCGCACCCAGGATATTTTGGCCTGGCTTGGCGAGAATCGCAGGAGCAACCAGGTTATCTGCGGTTTCTCCATGGAGACGGAAAACCTAATCGAAAACAGCCGCGGAAAACTTGTCAGAAAGAACGCCGATATGATTTGCGCCAATAATCTGAAGGTGGAAGGCGCCGGTTTTGGCGTAGACACCAATGTGATCAGTGTTATCACAAAAGAGGATTTGGTGGAGTTGCCGCTGCAGTCCAAGGATTCTGCCGCAAACGAGATCCTCAATATCGCAGCAAATCTGAAATAAACGAAAGCCAGACTTCAGTCATTGAAGTCTGGCTTTTCAATTCAGTCGGTTTCCTCGGGGACAGGGCCTGGATCATCACTTTCCAGATCCTCAAAGCCCAACTGCTTGGGCTGACCGGATTTCATGGATTCCCATTGCTCTTTGGTTACCAAAATCGTTCTGGGTTTGCTGCCCTGGAAAGGCCCCACGATTCCCTTCTCTTCCATCTCATCCACAATACGGGCTGCGCGGGCGTAGCCCAGCTTCAGTCGCCGCTGAAGCATCGAAACGGAAGCCTGCCCGGTCTCCAAAATCACATCCACGGCTGCCGGCAGCATTTCATCCCCATCCAGCTCCGCTTCATTGGGTTCGGGATCAGAAGCTGTCGCCGGCTTAGACGAACCGGTCTGGGCGGCTTTCTTATCAATTTCATCCATGATGCCCTTATCATAGGTTACATTAAAGTTATCCTTGACATAAGAGGCAACAGCCTCCACCTCGGGATCACTGACAAAGCAGCCCTGAATTCGCTGGGGTTTGCCACTGCCGATGGGACTATACAGCATATCGCCTTTACCAACCAGCTTTTCCGCACCCATGGTATCCAAAATAATCCGGGACTCCATAGCAGAGGCCACGGAGAACGCAATTCTCGACGGAATATTCGCCTTCATCAAACCTGTAATCACATCAGCAGAGGGACGCTGCGTTGCAATAACCAGGTGGATACCGGCCGCGCGGCCCATCTGGGCGATACGACAGATGGATTCCTCCACTTCTTTGGCGGCAACCAGCATCAGATCCGCAAGCTCGTCAATAATGACCACGATCTGGGGAAGTTTCTCTGCCTCCTCCGCCTCCATGATGGAATTATAGGATTCCAGATCACGAACGCCTGCATGACTCATGGAATTATACCGACGCATCATTTCCGTAACAGCCCACTGGAGGCTGCCAGCGGCCTTTTTGGGATCCGTAACAACAGGGATCAGCAGATGAGGAATGCCGTTGTAAATACCCAGCTCGACCATCTTGGGGTCGATCATAATCAGCTTCACATCTTCCGGGCTGGATTTATACAGCAAGCTGATGATAATGGAGTTCATGCATACGGACTTACCGGAACCGGTGGTACCGGCAATCAGCATATGGGGCAGTTTTGCGATATTACCCACGATGCAAGTACCGCCAATATCTCTGCCAACAGCAAAGGAAGACTTGGATTTTGCTTTGTTAAACTCATTGGAGTCTATGACCTCCCGCAGAGAAACGGTAGTAACCGCCCGATTGGGAACTTCGATACCTACAATGGAAATTTTATCGGGAACCGCGGCAATCCGAACGCCGGATGCGCCTAAGCTCAGGGCAATATCATCAGCAATGGTGGTCAGCTTATTTAGGCGGACACCCTTATCCAATTCCACCTCATATCGGGTAACACTGGGCCCGCGTGTTACATTGATGATGTGGGCATCAATTTTGAAGCTGGCCAGGGTTTCATTCAGACGGCGGGAATTTTCCTTCATCTCAGCCGATCCATCCGAGGCGCTGCCGGAAGGCTTTTTCAGCAAATCAATGGGCGGAAAGCAATATACCGGCTTGGCGGCCTGCTCATTTTGCGCAATCTCACGGGCAACCTGCTCGGCAGATTCCGCGGCTTCCTTGGCAGTAACCTTTGGCGCCGCCTTTTCCACGACAGGTTCCGGGATCGGAGCATCGTCCTGGGGCTGCTCCGAAGTTTCGGCCGGTACATCTTCCATGGCCAAAGTGGGCATTTCCTTCGGAATATTATCAACCAGTGTCTTTTTCGATATTTTTTGACCAATAGGACTAAAAATGGAATCATCCTCGGGCTCAGAAACATGAGTTTCAGCAGCTGTAACCGGCGCCTGGATATCCTGGTCGATCTGGCTGATCATATCATCGACCTTACTCTTTTGATTCCTTTTTTCTTCTTCTGCCTTAGCCTTCTTTTCTTCCTGCTCGCGACGTTTTTCTTCGTTGCGCTCCATGCGTTCAATGCGCTTGTTGGCAATATGATTCACAACCAAGGCAGCAGGTTCCGTAACTTCCTCTTCCTCCGTTTCCCAGGCACCACGGGGACGATTCTTAATGGCCCGGACAATCCCGGGAATAGTAATATGCATAGCGCCCAGCAATGTCAGGATTCCAGCAACCACCAGAATAATATAGGAAATGGCATTGCCGCAAAGCCAACGCAAAACCGTTGCGAGGAAACCGCAAATTACACCCGCATGGGTACCATCGATACCGCCCAAATATAGTTCCGATATGGACGCAAACACCTTTGTGGAAACACCGTGAAGCAATACAAGCTCATGGAAAAATCCGCAAATCAGAATAAATACACCAAGGCAAATGCTTCTCATAATAATGGGTCGTTTGCCGCTGAATGCATGAATATAAAACATAAACAGAAATGCGGGAATGGAAACATAGAAGGAAACTTTTCCAAACAGGCCCAAAATCAGTTTATAGAACAGATTGATAATCGCGCCGTCGGAATTAAACAGAATTACCAAGAAAAGAATAAACAGCGCAATGAACACCAAACTGGTTATCAATCTAACAGGAATATCCGTCTTATCCTGCATCTGGGGTACCTTTGCAGACCCCTTCTGTTCAGTTGTCTTTTTTTCAGACCTTGATTTTTTCTGAGAAGCCGCAGCACGGGATGCCTGAGTAGGTTTTCTGGATTGTGCCATTATGTAGCCCTCCGTTTACGTAATCAGATAAAAGATAAAGCAGAAAACGGCCATTCCCCAACAATAGAAGGAAAAACCGGAAAAACCACGCTTAACCGCCAAAAAACGAGCGATATATATAGCGGCAACGCCGCCGCCAAAGGAAGCCAACGCACAGAGAAATCCAGCAAGAAAACCAATCGCGGTGATTGTTGCGCCGGCGGCAAAGATCATACAAAACAAATGAAAGATAACCAGCGCCAGAAGCATGGGAATGGAAAGCAGCAGCGCCAGATTCAGCATGGATTCCCGGTCGCATCCACGAGATCGTCCAACATAGAGAACAAGTCCCATTCTGGAAATACCGGGAATCACAGACAAAGCAGAGCAAAGACCCATGACAACACCATCCATGGGTGTCAGGTTTTTAGAATTTCGGAATCCGGAAGGCAAATAATGGGGCAAATATACAAACACGCCGGAAAGAATCAGCACAAGGCAAATCAAAGGAAGCTTCGTAAAAAACGAAACAGAGGCGTTATAAAACAAAACACCCAGGAAAATGGGAACAAAGGCGATTACCATCAAACGGAAGTCACTAACCGCCTGAATATCCGGCAAACGCTTCCTGCGATGCTTGGGAAGACTGGCCAAATGCAGCTCACGGCGGATATGCACCAAATGTTTCCAGCAATATACAACAACAGCCACAAGACTGCCAAGATAAGACATAAAGAGAATAAAGGCTGTGTTGTTGGAAAAACCGGTCAAATAAGAGAACAGATACTGATTGGCCAAAGTTGAAACGGGTAAGAACTCTGAAAATCCTGTGATCAATCCATAGAGTAAACACCCGACGATGCTATATTCCATGCCGGTCCCTCCTTCCAAACATTTCTGTCTATTCTATCATATCTGTTCCCAAATTTCCACCCCGAACGGAAAATTATTTCTCCTATTTCCCTTTTTTCCCATGAATCATCTTGCGAAGTGCTGTCAGCGCGTCATGGAGTCCTCCCAACTTGTCAATGAGTCCGGAAGCAACGGCTTCTTTGCCGTAAAGAATCGTACCCACATCGGCGGCCATCTCCCCGGTCGCCATCATATAATCCTCAAATTGCTGCCGGGAGATTCGGGAATTTGCGGTGACAAAATCCGCGATCTGTTCCTGAATTCGCTGAAAGTATCGGAAGGTTTGTGGCGCGCCGATTACCAATCCGGTCATTCGCACCGGATGGACCGTCATACTGGCAGTGGGAGTAATAAAGCTCCTTCGGGTACACACAGCCAATGGAATTCCAATGGAGTGGCCACCGCCCAACACAAGAGAAACCGTGGGCTTTTTCATACCCGCAACCATCTCGGCAATGGCAAGACCTGCTTCAATATCACCGCCTACCGTATTCAGCAGCAGCAACAATCCGTCGATCTCATCGTCCTCTTCAATGCTTGCCAGCAAGGGCAAAACGTGTTCATATTTTGTGGTTTTCACATTTTCCGGCGCCACCATATGACCCTCTACCTGGCCGATGATCGTCAGCGTATAGATATTGCATTTCTCAGATTTGGTAAAATCGGAACCAAGTTCTTTGATTTGTTCCAGTTCCTGCTCTGCCATATCCGCATTCTTTTTTGTATCCATAATCTACCTCCTGTTTTTATTAGCATAACCCATTTACATTTCTATAATTCATACTTGCATATCGAAATATTTTGCTGTATAATAACCGGGGTGATTTTATGGGCTCCAAAACCAATGCTGTTCGGCTTGTGGTTCAGGCGGGAATTCCCTGCCGGGAAGCTTTTTATGATTATGATGAAACCGATCTTCGTGGCACTCACGCAGCGAATGCTTTGGGATTGCCCCATGAAATGGTTTTCAAAACGCTGGTCGCCAGAGGGGAACGTACCGGAATTCATGTGTTCTGTATTCCCGTTTGCTGTGAGCTGAACCTGAAAAAAGCAGCCAAGGCTGCCCGCGATAAGAATATGGAGCTCATCGCCGTAAAGGATCTGCTTCCATTGACCGGGTATATCCGCGGTGGATGCAGTCCCGTGGGTATGAAAAAGCACTACCCCACATATTTCGATGAAACGGCCCAACTTTGGGAGGAAATCGCCGTTTCTGCAGGCGAACGAGGTCATCAGATCATCCTGTCTCCAATCGCTTTGGCTAAATTGGTGGATGCTGAATTTGTTGATATTATTCTGTAAACAGAAAGGAATTTGAATTATGCAATACTCTTACAATACCAATGGCACCTGCTCCCGTGAGATCCATTTTGAAATCGTTGACGGCAAGGTTCACAATTTGTACTTTGTCGGCGGCTGCAACGGCAATCTGCAGGGTATCGGCAAGCTGGTGGAAGGCATGAATGTGGACGAAGTCATCGCCCGTGTGGAAGGCATCAGCTGCGGCGGTCGCCCCACCTCCTGCCCGGACCAGCTGTCCAAGGCGCTGAAGGAAGCGAAGGCAAAGCTGTAATATAAGATATAGACCACGGAAATATTTCCGTGGTCTTGTTTTTTTGATTATCGATGATATAATAGAAAAAAAGAGAAAGAGGGCAATTTTCTTGACGAAAGCAGAATTACATTTTAAGAAAATGACGGAAACTCCGGTTGCCAGACTAATTGTATCTCTGGGCATTCCCACCACCATTTCCATGCTGATTACCAGCATTTACAACATGGCGGATACTTACTTTGTTGGAACACTGGGTGAAAGCGCCCAGGCAGCAACGGGCATCATATATACCCTGCAGACAATTATTCAGGGCATAGCCTTTATGCTTGGGCAAGGCAGCGGCACCTACATCTCCCGGCATCTAGCCAATCGGGATGCGGATACGGCCAGTAAATATGTTTCTTCCGCTTTCTTTGCCGGAGGCATTATTGGCATTCTGATCCTGACTCTGGGCCTTACCTTCCTTTCCCCTCTGGTTAGTTTCCTGGGAAGCACGGAGACCATCGCCCCTCACGCAAAAGACTACGGCTTTTGGATTCTGCTGGCAGCGCCCTTTATCATCTGCTCCATGATACTGAACAACGCGCTTCGGTTTGAAGGTCGGGCCATTTATTCCATGGTCGGCCTTACTACCGGCGGTGTACTGAACATTATCGGTGATTATTTCCTGGTAGTAAAGTGCAATATGGGTGTATACGGCGCCGGTCTGGCTACTGCCGTTTCTCAGTTGATCAGCTTTATCATTCTGCTGATCATGTTCTTTACCATAGCACAAAGTAAAATACGATTCCGCTTTGTCAGTCACAAGATTAAAGATTATTTGAACATCTGCCGCGTTGGATTACCTTCTTTGATCCGCCAAAGCCTGACTTCCGTAACCACCGGTGTACTGAACAATTTGACAAAGCCCTTCGGTGATGCCGCAATCGCAGCCATGAGCATTGTCAGCCGCTATTCCATGTTCCTTATGTGTGTTGGTCTGGGAATGGGCCAGGGTTTCCAGCCTGTCGCAGCCTTCAATTATCAGGCCGGAAAATACAAGCGGGTAAAGCAGGGACTGACCTTCACCATGTGTTTTGGCCTGGTGTTTATCGGAACCATCTCCATTCTCAGCATTTTGTTTGCTGATCCCATCATTTCTCTGTTCCAAAAGAGTGCTGAGGTTCGGCAAATCGGCAAGGTTGCGCTGCGATATGCAGCAATCGGTATGCTGTTTATGCCCTTTTCTGTGCCGGTCAATATGCTGTACCAAAGTATCCAGAAGCCCGCCATCTCTTCCTTCCTTTCTCTGGTTCGTGCCGGCGCGATTACCATACCAATGCTCCTGATCTGCGTTCCCCTGCTGGGTCTGACCGGTGTGCAAATCGCGCAACCCACGGCAGATCTCCTGGCCGGTTGCATCAGTATCCCCTTTATTATTCATTTCCTGTATAAACATCCCAATGAATAAGAACAATAGGTGACAGAGTATTCTGTCACCTATTTGTTATTTTTTCGAAAACCTCTTGTAATTTTCTGTAATTTGTGGTATCATTTTTGTAACTTTTATAAAGATGGGTGATCATATGATTATAGAGATGTTCAATGGATGGTACTTTTTCTGGATATTTGTTCAGATAGCATTATTCCTGGAGTTGTATTTCGCCTTACGCCTAGCCAGCAAAAAAGTTCAAAAGTGTGTTCTGTTTTGTTTGCTTCTTGTGGGGCTGGCGCTGCATTTTTTGAAAATGTATATTCCTCCATACTCTGTGGATGAAGCAAGAATGCTGCGGGATTCCTGGTTTATCAATATTTGCGGCGCGAATATCGCTTTATTTCCTTTCTTGTTTTTCAGTAAGAACAAATACATCAAGGACTATATGTTCTATATTGGGTTAATTTCCGGTATGATCGTGCTGTTCTATCCTCAGGAACCCCTGGCAAAACTGAATCAGTCAGGTGAGTTTTGGGACATTATGCGGTTTTACTTCCACCACTGGATGATTATGGCGGTTCCGCTTCTGATGGTCATGCTAGGATTGCATCAGCTCAGCTACAAACGGGTTTTGTCTGCTCCCATCGGGTTGCTTCTGGTGATGTTGTTTATCATGCTCAATCAAATATTCCAAAGCGAGCTGGGTTTCATCCCGCTTCGTGGCGATGATTTGCTGAAAATCAATTACAAAAATACGTCATACATATGGGGTCCCATAGATAATGATGCCATTGGCAGTTTCCTGGCATCATTCTGTCCGGATTTCTTTAAGACCATCCCGGTAGGTGAATATGCGGGGCAGAGTAAATATTGGCCCTGGTTCTGGTTGATTTTTCCCTGTTTTATTCTGGTTACACCCATGGCATTTGGTCTGAGCATGATTTTTGATTACAAAGCATTCGGAAAGGATGTCAAAACACTCTTTCATCATAAAAGAAAACATTCCGAAAATCAAATCAGAAACAGAGCGTAGTCCATGACTGCGCTCTGTTTTTTAAGCGGAAACAGAATCCTCTTCCTGCTCTTTGCAAAGTATTCGATAATATACAACGCCTGCCGCGGTCAAGAGAATCGTGATTCCAAGCATAAGAGCAGAGAGCAAGTAATTTTCCTCACCTGCAGCCGCGCCGGTTGCGGTAGAAGTTACCAAAGATGGTAATCTGCCCACTGCTACAATGAGCATCCAGTTTTTTAGTGAGATCTGAGTAAGTCCCACAAAATAACTTAGAAAATCTTTGGGTGTTCCCGGAATCAGCATCAGCAAGAAGGCAAGGGTCTTTGTCTTTTTGGGATTTTTCAGAAAAGAAAACCGTCGAATTTTATCTGCCGGGAAAAAGACCGCCACCAATTTCACACCAAATTTTCGAACCAGCAGAAAAACCAGCAGGCTGCCAATCAAAAAACCCAGAAGGGTCAGCAATGTGCCCTCTATAAAGCCAAAAGCATAACCAGCTGCCAGTTCAATGGGTTCCCCGGGAATAAAGGCTATGATGACCTGCAGCACTACCATGCCAACAAAAATCAATCGACTCCAAATTCCCCAATAATCTACCATCGCCTGAAACTGCGCTGGGTTCTCAACCAAACGAACCATGGGAACACCTGCAAAATATCCAACAGCTCCACAGAAAGCAATAAAAATCAACAGGGCAAGAACGGATATAAACTTTTTGTGTCTATCAGTCACAGCGACACCTCCCCACGTTTATATTATAGCAGCAAAATAGACAAAAATATAGCCCTTCCATAAGGAAGGGCTGATATTATGAAAAATTACTGTCTTTATCCCCTTTTTTTCAGCAGTCTATTCCACATTTTCCGCAGGAAAGAAGGCTCATTGGCAGGAGAAAGGATCTCTTCTTCCACCAGTGGTTCATCAAGCACCCAGGGAAGGTCAAAAGAACCGACACTAAGAACAAAGATGGGTCCGGGACATTCCGTATTGATCATGGAGACGGCATGAGGCTCCGGATCAATACGAACACCACAGTCCAAAATTGGGCTTTTGCCATATTGAAGAATGGTTCCGCTGACGGCATACAAAACCATCACATTGGTGGCGGTAAAAGGCATCAGCTCATCCGGCGCTTCAATATCAATTCCAAATTGCGCTAAAAATGGCCGCAATTTTGGGATGGAATGATCCACAGCAGCATAGAAATTCCGGCAATAAGCGCAATCACAATGCTCCCTTGCCTCGGATGCGGAATATTCCATGGTGCGTTCCATGTCGATATCAAACTTCCAATCACCGATTTGAAGGATCACGGGATCACTCCTTCACCGTGCTTAAAATCATGCGAACCAGATCATCCTTGCCATTACCTTTCTCCGCGGAGAACGGAATGATGGGGGTACCCTCAGCCAATCCCAGGTCTTCCCGGATGGTGACAAGATTAGGTTCCAGCTCACTCTTTTTTAACTTATCCATCTTGTTTGCCACCACAACGAAGGGGCATCCGCTTTGGATAAACCACTCAGCCATGGTGATGTCGTTTTTCGTGGGCGGATGGCGGTAATCCACGATCAAAATACCCAGATCAATACGACCCGCGGCAAAATAATCCTCCATCAGCTTACCCCAACGCTCTTTTTCTTTCTGCGACACTTTGGCATAACCATAGCCTGGCAAGTCCACAAAGTAGCACTTATTATCCACAGTAAAGTAATTGACATGGATGGTTTTGCCTGGTTTGTCACCCACTCTGGCAAAATTCTTACGGTTCAACAAGCGATTGATTACCGAAGATTTGCCCACATTGGATTTTCCGGCAAAGGCAATTTCCGGCAGACGGTCCTTGGGAAAATCCTTTGTTGAGGCTGCTGAGATCAAAAATGCCACATTGTTGAAATTCATATCGTCACCTCACTGCCGAATACTGGGTTTGTGGGATTTTTTGCCTTCATGGGGCAAAACAGGAAGCATGGTATTTACGGCCTCATTGGTTCGAACAAGAGCAGTATCCAAAACCGTTTCCATTTGGCGTGCCGTGACAAAATTCAAGGACTTTCGAACAGTCTGATCGATTTCTTCCAAATCTCTCACATTGTCCTCCGGAATAATGACGGTGGAAATGCCGTGGCGCAGAGCAGCCATGGTCTTTTCCTTCAAACCACCGATTTGCATAACACGGCCACGAAGACTGATTTCACCGGTCATGGCAATATCCCTGCGAACCGGTGTGCCGGTAAGCGCGGAAACCATGGCGGCACAAACCGTAATGCCGGCAGAAGGGCCATCCTTGGGCACAGCGCCCTCCGGGAAATGAACATGGATATCTTTGGTCTTATAAAAATCCGCGGCGATACCAAGCCTCAAAGCATTGGCACGGATATACGAGAGAGCCGCATGAGCGGATTCCTTCATCACATCGCCCAAATTACCGGTCAGCTCCAGCTTGCCGGTACCATCCATCACATTGACTTCCACTTCCAGGGTTTCTCCGCCTACGGAAGTCCATGCAAGGCCGGTGACGAGGCCGATTTCATCTCCATGATTCAGTCGGTCCGGCAGGAATTTGCGGACACCCAGATAGGTCTCCAGATTACCGCCGTTAATGCTGGCGGATTTTACAGCAGGATCCGATACGAGCAGCATATCCACCTTACGGCACAGTTGCGTGATGCAACGTTCCAGATTGCGAACACCGGATTCCCGGGTGTAGCAGGAAATCATTTCACGAATGGCGTCATCCGACAGCTTAACCTGGCTCTTTTTCAAGCCATGTTTCGCCAGCTGTTTGGGCAGCAAATGATATTTCGCGATCATCAGCTTCTCTTCATCGGTATAAGAGCCCAGCTCAATGATTTCCATACGATCCAGAAGCGGACGAGGCACGGTGTCCAATGTATTGGCAGTGGTGATAAACAGGCAATTACGCAGATCCACGGGAATTTCCAGATAATGATCCCGATAAGTCTTATTTTGCTCCGCATCCAACACTTCCAGCAGCGCTGCGCTTGGGTCACCGCGATGATCAGCGCCCAGCTTATCAATTTCATCCAGCAAAAGCAGCGGATTCATGGAGCCGGCCTGCTTCACAGCGGTCATAATGCGGCCCGGCATAGCGCCAACATAGGTTTTTCGATGGCCACGGATCTCCGCTTCATCATGAACGCCGCCCAGTGCAATACGAGCCATTTTCCGATTCATTGCCCGGGCAATAGAGTATGCGATGGAAGTTTTACCAACGCCCGGAGGTCCAACCAGGCAGAGAATCTGCGGAGGCATTTCCGGTGCCATCTGACGGACGGCTACCATCTCCAAAATGCGCTGCTTGACTTTTTCCATGCCGAAATGATCCTTGTCCAGCACCTTACGGACCCGATCGACATCCACTTTCTCTTTGGTGGTTGTATTCCAGGGCAATTCCAGCACAGTATCCAGATAATTACGCAAAACAGAGGCTTCCGCAGAGCCAAAAGATTGCTTTTTCAGACGATCCACATCCTTCAAAAGCTTGGTTTCTGTTTCCTCATCCAGCTTCAAACCTTTGATTTTAGTGGCATATTCTTCAAATTCAGACTGCTCATCACCTTCACCCAGTTCCTGGCGAATGACGCGCATCTGTTCCCGAAGATAATAGTCCTTCTGATTTTGATCCATGTTCACATGGGTCTTTTCCTGAATATCTGCCTCCAGTTTCAGCAGTTCCAACTCCCGGCTCAAAAGTCGAACGGCATTTTCCAGCCGCTTAACGGGATGAAGCTGGCACAAAAGTTTCGCCTTTTCGGGATAATCAATTCCGGAATTTTGAGCGATGCAGTCAGCAATAAATCCGGGATGATTGCTGGAAAGCATACGCATCTGCACCGTCTGAGCGGGATGTTCAGACAATTCACAGTAAATTCCATATAGCAGATTAGCATCACGGCAAAGGGCGTCCAGGCGATTATTGGAATGGAAATTGGTTTCCGTTACCGCTTCGACAATGCCGGAAAGATAGGGTTCTGTCTGCTCCATTTCGGTGATTTTGCCACGGCAAAGTCCGGAAACCAGCACGCGAAGGGTATCACCTTGGTTTTTCAGTACCTGCTTGACTTTCACAACGGTACCAATGGCATACAAATCGGCCAGCCCGGGATCATCCACCAAAATATCCTTTTGAGGCACCAAAAACAGGATCTGATCCCCTTTCATGGCGGTTTCCAGGGCTTTTACGGACTTCTGTCTGCCAATATCGAAATGAACGGTCTGTTCTGGAAAGACTGTCAATCCACGCAACGCGAGAATGGGCAGGATTCCGGCTCGAAATTGATCGCTCATAGATTCACCTACTTTCTAAGAAAAAAGGGGGTAGTATCCTACCCCCCTTCCAAAACAATATTAAACGCCGATCTGCTTGCGGGGATTGGCAGCATCACAGATCAACTGCGGTTCGGCGCCTTCCAGACAATCGGCGGTGATGATCACCTTGCGAATGGTCAGGTCCGAAGGGATTCGGAACATAATTCCGGTCATGACTTTTTCCATGACAGCACGCAAACCTCTGGCGCCGATCTGTCGGTCCAAGGCCTTTTGGGCAACAGCATCCAGGGCATCGGCAGTTATCTCCAGCTCTACATTATCCATTTCCAATAAGGCAGCATACTGTTTGGACAAGGCGTTCTTGGGCTCGGTGAGAATCCGAACCAGATCTTCCTTCTTCAGGTTTTCCAGACAAGTAATCACCGGCAAACGGCCCACCAGCTCCGGAATAATGCCGAATTTCAGCAGATCCTGAGGCTGAACCTGGGCAAGAAGCTTGCCAACGTCCCGATTTTTCTTGCTTTCCACCGGCGCGTCGAAACCAATGGCAGAACGGTCTGTACGGGATTCAATAATCTTATCCAAACCATCAAAGGCGCCACCGCAAATAAAGAGAATATTGGAGGTATCCAGGTAGATAAGCTCCTGCTGAGGATGCTTTCTGCCACCCTGAGGAGGCACACCGGCCACAGTACCTTCCAGAATTTTCAGAAGCGCCTGCTGCACACCTTCACCGGATACATCCCGGGTGATGGAAGCATTCTCGCTTTTACGGGCAATTTTATCCATCTCATCGATGTAAATAATGCCACGCTGGGCGCGGTCCAAATCAAAGTCAGCGGCCTGCAGCAAACGAACAAGGATGTTTTCCACATCATCGCCCACATAACCGGCTTCTGTCAAAGTGGTAGCGTCCGCGATTGCAAAGGGAACATCCAGAATTTTCGCCAATGTCTGGGCGAAGAGAGTCTTGCCGGAGCCTGTGGGGCCAATCAGCAGAATGTTGCTCTTCTGCAGCTCTACCTCAGAATCTCTGGCCATATAAATCCGCTTATAATGATTGTAAACAGCAACAGACAGCGCGATCTTGGCATCTTCCTGACCAACGATATAGCCATCCATGTACTGCTTCATTTCCATGGGCGTCGGCAGGCGCTCCGGCAAAATATCAGCGATCTCATCCTCCTGCAGCAAATCACAACAGGTCTGAACGCAATCGCTGCAGATGCAGACACCGGGTCCGGTGATCAGCCGAACCTGTCCTTCCCGCTTACCGCAAAAACTGCAGGAGAGGCGATTTTCTTCTGTTTTCGACATGAATATTTACCGCCTTTCGGGCTTAATGATGGGCAAGAACACGGTCGATGATGCCAAATTCCTTCGCTTCATCGGCAGTCATAAAGTTATCCCGCTCGCAAGCTGCAGTAACCTCTTCCACACTCTTGCCGGTGTTTTCCGCCAAAATACGGTTCATACGCTCCTTGATGGTTTGCAGGCGCTTCATATGGATGGCCATATCCGTAATCTGACCCTGGGTGCCGGCAGAGGGCTGATGGATCATGATCTCAGAATTGGGCAGCGCCATACGCTTACCTTTGGTGCCAGCACTCAGCAGGAAAGCACCCATGGAGGCAGCCATACCCACACAGATCGTAGCAACATCACACTTGATGTACTGCATGGTGTCATAAATCGCCATACCGGCAGTTACGGAACCGCCGGGACTGTTGATATAAAACTGGATATCCTTGTCGGGATCCTGGGCTTCCAGATACAGAAGCTGGGCCACAACCAGGGATGCGGTAGCATCATTGACTTCTTCGGACAGGAAAATAATGCGGTCATTCAGCAAACGGGAGAAAATATCATAGCTGCGCTCACCGCGGCTGGTCTGCTCAACAACATAAGGAACTAAGGGCATGGTTAAAATCTCCTTTCAGGGGTTTCATAGCATTGTAACCATTATTTGGAATCCATATTCCAGGAAATTGTGAATGTAGGGGACGGGTTACCCGTCCCCTACTGAAATTGATAATTACTCAGCCTTGGGGGCCACTGCGACAGCGTTATCGACGATGATCTGCACAGCCTTGCGGGTCTTCAGGTTTTCCTCGATTTCAGCAGCGGGGACCATCTGACGGATCTTGTCGACTTCCATCTCATACTGCTTGGCCAGCTTCTCGATTTCCTCGGTGATCTCCTCCTCGGAAACGGTGATGCCTTCCACCTCAACGATCTTGGCCAGGGTCACATTGACCTTTGCCTGCTTCTCAGCAGCGGGACGGAATGCATTACGCATGGTGTTCATATCGCCGCCCATCATCTTGGCATACTGATCCATGGAATAACCGCTCATCTGCAGCTGATAAGCAACGCGCACCATCTGAGCATCCAGCACAGCCTCAATCAGAGCATTGGGCATATCGACGGAAGTGTTCTCGGCAGCCTTATCCACACAAGCCTGCTCAAAAGCGGAAGCAGACTGCTTGCGGGCATTCTCCTCAGCCTTGGCACGAATGTCAGCCTTCAGCTCATCCAGCGTGTCAAACTCGGAAACATCCTTAGCGAATTCATCATCCTGCACAGGGGCAACGGTGGTGGTGACTTTATTCAGCTTCACATGGAAGACAACAGCCTTACCGGCCAGCTCAGCATGATAGTTTTCGGGGAAAGTAATATCAATATCCTTCTCCTCACCGGCGGTCATGCCGACGACCTGCTCTTCAAAGCCGGGAACGAACTGACCGGAGCCCAGCTTCAGATCGAAGCCTTCGCCCTTGCCACCGTCGAAGGGAACACCGTTATCAAAGCCTTCAAAGTTGATATTGGCGGTGTCGCCCATTTCAGCGGCACGCTCCACAGTTTCGGTGGAAGCCACATTCTGAGCCATCTGATCCAGCTCAGCCTGCACCTGCTCATCGGAGATGGTGGTATCCGCCTTGGGAGCCTCAACGCCCTTATACTGACCCAAGGTGACCTCGGGATAAACATCGGTGGCGATGGTGATGGTGACGATGTGGTCATCGCTGATCTGCAGATCGGTCAGGTCAGGACGGCCGATAGCCTTGAAGTCCTGCTTGATGACAGCCTCTTCATAAACTTCGGGGAAGATTTCTTCCAGGCCGTCTTCATAGAAAACATGAGCGCCATACATAGCCTCGATCATCTTGCGGGGAGCCTTGCCACGGCGGAAGCCGGGGATCTGGATATCCTTACGAGCCTTCATGTAAGCGGCGTTGACGCCCTTTTCCATCAGTTCCTTATCAATTTCGATGGTGATGGTGGCCTTATTGCCATTTCTTTCAATGTTCTTAACATTCATGGTTTGTGTTCCTCCTAATCAGCCCGCATATCACTAGGCTGTTATATATTTCAACTTTCCTATTTTAACAGAAACAAATGAAATTGTCCACTCTTTTTTATAAAATTCCTCAAAATAATACGGAAATCGGCTGAAAATCAAGATAGTCCGCGGCAATCAGGCGAAAATCCACTCCATCCCATGTGCCTTCCATAGCTAACTTATGGCTTGGACCATGCAAATGACCGTAAAAACACTGCCGCACATCATATTTTGTCAATAAATCCAAAATCTCCTGGCAGGTATATCCTTTATATCGGGGCGGATAATGCAGAAACACAATTTTCCGCTTCTCCCCTGCCGCTTTCAAGGATGCTTCCAATCGAAGCAATTCCCGCTTGAAAACCTTTTCATCATGCTCACCGCTGCGCTCTTCCTCGAAAAACCAACCCCGGGTGCCACAGATGGCAATATCATTGTACTCGAAGCAGTTATTGTTCAGCAAAAACATATTTTCGAAACCGTTGCCTTCGCAAAATTTCCGAAACTTTGCCGCAGTTGACCACCAGTAATCATGATTTCCCTTGAGTATTATTTTCCTGCCTGGAATCCGGTTCAAAAACGCGAAATCTTCCCTGGCTTCTTCCAAATCAATAGCCCAGCTCAGATCTCCGCACAACACAGTAGTGTCCTCCTCGGTGATCACGGACAGACCCTTTCTTAACTTGTCCATATATCCGACCCAGGCACCACCGAAAATGTCCATAGGTTTCGGCGCGCCAAGACACAGGTGCAGATCACCGATTGCATACAATGCCATACAATCCTCCTCAGGCAAGGTTCAGCAGTTTTTCAAGTTCCGTCACGGAAATGTTCATGGCCTGGGCAACAAATTGATCGTCCCGGACAGGGCTATGTTCGCAAAGCAAAACAGCGGTACGGCTTTCACCCGTCTTGGCACGATAGTCCGAAAGGCTGCCATAACCCAAAGCGCTATAGGGGCTAAGCACATAATGATTGGCGCGGAAGAAATTAAAAATAAGAGATGCCACCCGGGAATCGGAGTTCACAGAAGCAAAGAAGCCGGAGTTGAGCTTATCAAAAGTCAACTCGTTGGCCTGGAAAGTCGCGCCCAAGCGGCAGGCTTCCAGATACCGATCAATCTCCTGGGCGCCTGCTGTGAGATCAATGAGCCGCTCCAGATTCCTCGGCACTACCAAATCGGCCTTGGGCGTGCAGGTTTTAACCGCTACAGCACCGGTATTCAGCTGACCACGATGGAACAGTTCCCATGCGGCGCCATTGGCATTGCAGCCACAAATGATATTGCCGATCGGCAAGCCCATCTCCCGTGCATACCAGGCTGCCATGGGCATGGCAAAATCCCCGGCGGCGGTTGCCACATCAAATACAGACCGTTCGCTGATATGCCCAGAAGACAGCATCTGACCATAAACAGCAAAAATAGCCGCTATGTGTACCGCCATGGAAACCCAGTTTGTGGGTTTCTGTCCATGGTTTTCCTTACGGATCCGGTCGGATATGGTTTGCACGATATGGGAAAAGCGCCAATGACTGTTATGCCACAATTCCGCGGCAATCAAACGATTGTTAATGGATACATTCTGAATGGCATTACGCCCAATGGCAAAATCCAGATCCCAGCCGGTCAACCCCAGGGAGAAAAAGAGATTCAGAATTTCCGCCATATTTTGACTGGCTGAGTTATCCTTCAGAACAACAACGGAAGAATATTCCAATTTCGGAATGGAAAAGGGCAGAAACAGCCCACCGTCATTTGCGGTGTCCATGTGAATGGTTTTATAGGCGGTATGTACATCATGCTCATTTCTTGTGGTTTTGTACAGCACGTTTCATCACTCCCATCGCATTATTCCAGTAAATGTTTTCTACCAGCTTTTCACCAACCCCACGCTCAAGCAGATGTTGCGCCATATCGGGATAACTTTCGATGCCGGTAAAACCCTCCGGCAGCGCATCGCAGCCGTCCAGGTCGCCACCCAGGGAAATATGGGCACCTTCCGGATCCAACTCCAGGAAATGAAGAATATGATCACAAACCGTATCCAAAGTGGGCTTTTCGCCTACAAACGGCGCGCACTGATTAAAGCCGGCAGTGCCTCCTGTTTCGCAGATCGCGCGGAACATATCGTCAGTCAGGTTACGGCTATGTCCGCAAACGGCACGGCTGTTGGAATGGCTGGCAATAATAGGAGCCTCGGTGACTTTCATAATGTCCCAGAATCCCTCATCAGAACAATGGCTCACATCAACCAGAATCCCAAGGCGCTGACACTCTTTCACATATTCCCTGCCCAGGTCGGTCAGACCGCCGCCGGTTACATGGGAACCAATCAGCACGTTCTTTTCATTCCAACCCAAAGTGGATATGCGGAAACCAACTGTATGGAGCATTTCCAGCAGCGCGGGATCAAAGCCGAAACCGGCAGGGCCCTCAATGGTCAAAACGCCGGACATGATCCCATCCAGCAGATTCTGCTCAATATCCTCCGGGGAAAACGCTTGCCGGATCAGATTGGGATTATCTTGCATCTGCAGCAAGACTGCGTTCAGCTCCCTCTCAAAAATATCGGAAACCGTAATGCCATCCGGCATTTTTTCCCAGGGGGATGTAAAGCAGGCAAAACATTGGCAATAGCCCGGCAGTTTGGATGCTCTATCCAAATCAATGTGCAAGGAATTGTTTTTCAGCGATTTGTCCACCCGAAAGTCCCGGGTCAGCAGGCCAAGAGCAGTATCACAATGCAGATCAAATACAGGAAAATTCATTCAAATGCCGCCTCCAAATGGTTAATTTCGGGTTCCAACGTTTCATATCCCTGGGGACAATAGATTTCAATGACATCAAATCGGGGCTGCAGAGTGGTGGGATGTTGCGAAAGATAGATGGACGCGGTGACACGAATCTTATCCTGTTTGCGCCGGTCCACATATTCCCTGGCAACAGCAAAGTTCGCGCTTTTACGCAGCTTAACTTCCACAAAAACCAGATACTGCCTGTTCTCAGCGATCAGATCAATCTCTCCAAACCGGCATTGATAACCGGCAGCAACCACCCTGTACTTCTTTTTTCGAAGATAATCAGCTGCCGTGGCTTCCCCCCAGGTGCCTAAAAGCTTACTTTTCGCCATAAAACTTTTTCAGAAATGTCATGCGATGGATCGGACTGGGTCCCAGGTTCCGCAGTGCCTCATAATGAGCCTTTGTGCCATAGCCTTTGTGAATTTCAAAGCCGTAACCGGGATATTCCGCAGCCATGGCTTCCATATACTCATCACGGGTCACCTTAGCCAGCACGGAAGCGGCGGCAATATTGGCGCTTCTGCTGTCGCCCTTCACCACCGTTTCTACATTTATACCAAAATCCTTCTGTCGATTGCCGTCGATTAAGGCAAGGTCAGGACGAATTTTTAACTGGAAAAGCGCCCGCTCCATAGCCAGAAAAGTGGCTTGCAAAATATTGATTTCATCAATCTCCTCATGGCTTGCAAAGGCAATTCCATAGGCCAAAGCCTGCTCTTTAATTACAGGCATCAGCTCCCTGCGGCGCTTATCCGTCAGCTTTTTACTATCATTCAGCCCGGGAATCACCAGACCACGGGGCAAAATGACAGCTGCGGCGCAGACCGGCCCTGCCAAAGGGCCTCTACCGGCTTCATCCACGCCGCAAATGATCTCGATGCCGTTTTCATAATGGGAATATTCAATTTCCCACAGATTTACCTCACTCATTTCATATCCTCCGGCATTTCCAGGGTGAATCTGCCCAGCTTACCGCTGCGGAACTCGTCCAGCAATACCTTCGCCATACGTTCCGTGTGGATTTCGCCGCCGGACAGCAGGAAACCCCGCTTACGACCGGCAGCCTCCAAAAGCTGCCAGCCGGGGGCATCCATAGCGGAATCAATTCCGTAGCGCTCTTTCACTTTCTCGGGATAACGCTGCCACAGCAGCTCCATAAGCCTGCAGGACAGTTCTTCAATATCAATCACATCTTCCTTCACAGCGCCGGTATAGGCCAGCATCAATCCCACATGGGGATCTTCAAACTTGGGCCAAAGAATGCCGGGTGTGTCCAAAAGAAGCAAATCTTTATCCACGGTGACCCACTGCTTACCACGGGTCACACCGGGGCGATTTTCTGCTTTGGCACCTTTTCGGCCGGAAATCTGATTGATCAATGTGGATTTACCTACATTGGGAATGCCCACAATCATGATTCGCAGGGCCTTTGTCATACCCTTCGCGGCGTTTCGCTCAATCTTTTCATGAAGCAGTTGCCGAACGGCAGGGGTAAAATTAGCGATACCCTTTCGGCTTTTGCAATCAGTTGCCACAGCGGTAATGCCTTTTTTCTTAAAATAGGCGGCCCAACGGGCGGTAGCATCCGGGTCAGCCAGATCCAGACGGTTTAGAATCACCAATCTGGGCTTGTGGCCGCATATATTGTCGATATCCGGGTTGCGGCTGGAAATGGGAATTCTGGCATCCACCAGCTCACAGACGGCATCCACCAACTTCAAATCCGCCTCCATCTGTCGGCGGGTTTTGGTCATATGGCCCGGATACCATTGAATATTCATATTTTCCATTATTCTATAACTCCGATCCGGCCAAAGTCAAAGTCAATGGGATTCTCATTGGAACCGGTACCCGGCCACACGCGGAAAATGGCTTTACCGAGAATTTCCCGTTCATCAATAAAGCCGATCTGATGGCTGCGGCTGTCCAAAGAATCTCCACGATTATCACCCATTACAAACACGCAGCCTTCCGGAACGATCACCGGGAACTTAACGCCTTCCGAATCTGTAGTCGGATTTGAAATATATTCCTCATAGAGAATAACACCATCCACATACACGGTACCTGTTTCAAAATCAATATCCACAGTCTGACCTTCGGTGGCAATCACACGCTTGATAATCGCTTCTCCATTTCGGAAACTGTCCTTAGAGGCCACAACGATGTCACCGGGCTGGGGATCATTATACAAAACGCCACAAATTAAAAACAGCCGGTCACCCTGCGCCAGAGTATCAAACATAGAGTCGCCAACTACAACGATCATCCGGAAGAACAGGACATACACAAGCATAAAGGATAAAACAACAATCACAATATCCCGAATATCCTTTAGAAGGGACTTCCGCCAATCTTCTTTTTTCTTTTCCGGCTTCACGATATCCGTTTCCGGATCGGATTCCGAAGTTTCACACTCCAAATCAACAGGTTCTGCTTCCGGTTCGGAAGCTTCCTGATGAATCATTTCTTCATTTTCAAACATTTGAGGATCCTCCTGTACTTCGTGCGCATAGGTATAGCAATATACCATATCATTATACACAAAACCCGTAAAAAAGCAAATAAAAAAAGAGGGTTTCCCCTCTTTTTTTATTCAGTTCAAAATTAAACCTTCTCCTTGACCTTGGCAGCCTTGCCCATACGGTCACGCAGGTAGTACAGCTTCGCACGGCGAACCTTACCCTTACGGACAGTTTCGACATTAACCACACGGGGAGAATGCACAGGGAAAACCTTCTCGCAGCCAACGCCATAGCTGATACGACGAACGGTGATGGTCTCACCGATGCCGCCGTTCTTGCGGGCGATGATGGTGCCTTCGAACACCTGGATACGCTCACGAGAGCCTTCCTTGATCAGCACATGCACACGAACGGTATCGCCAACCCGCATTTCGGGCAGCTGCTCCTTCATGTACTGGCTAGACAGAGCCTTAACCAAATCCATATCTTTGTCCTCCTTAATATTAGGCGTTCTTACAGCGTTTCGCTCCGGCGATATGGTTCCCGGCACTGCAGAGGACTCACCTTGATTTCAGACCGATGTATTATAGCATGGCAGTTTAGAAAAATCAAGTATTATTTTCAATATTTTTTCATTTTTACAAGGAAATTTCTTTATTTTTCGGAATATATCTTCCCGATGCGCACAAATAAGAAAAAATACCGAACAACATCAGATTATGACCGATCATACAGGCCCAGGCTGCAATCAAGCCCATATCCAGCAGGTGGATACAGATGGCGGTACCAACAATCCGAACCATCCACATTCCCACAATATTGCAAATAAACGGAATCACCGTATTGCCCATTCCCTGCATCATTCCTTCGATAATGATAGTCACGCCATAGAAAGGCTCAGAAACCGCTACCATCCGCAATACAGTGGCTCCAAGCAAAATGACCTGCTGATCTTTTGAAAACAAAGCCATCATATTCGGGGCAAAGGCAAAAAGCAATCCGCCGGAGAGAATCATCAAAAGCACCTCGACGGGCATGATCATGCGGTTGAGATCTTTGATTCGTTTCAAATCCCTGGCGCCCCAGGCATTGCCTGCCAAGGTAGCAGCCGCTGTCTGCATTCCATAGCCGGGTATATAAAAGGCGGATTCCACCGTATTTGCAATGGTATGCGCGGCCGTTGCCACATCTCCGACGGAATTGATCATAGCGGCGAACACCACATAGCCCAAAGAAGTACCGAAACGCTGCAGGCAGTTAGGAAGCGCAACTTTCATACAGGGACTCAGTACATCCCAGTCGGGTTTTATGGAATAACCAACAGGAGAAACCACTTTGTGAAGGAACAGTTTTACTGTCATCACGATGCCGCCCACCGTGAAGGAAATGGCACTGGATATTCCCGCGCCAATCACGCCCCAGCCTGCGCCGGGCAGGATGATCGATACACCAAAGACCGTCCATTGACGGGTGGGATAGATCAGAAGGAAATTCAAAACGATGTTGATCAGATTTACAAACAGCCCGACCCACATAGGTGTCTTTGTGTCACCGGCAGAGCGCAGCACAGTACCAAAAATAATGGTGGCGGCGCGAAATAGCATAGGGCTGTAGATAATGAAAAAATAGCGGGAAGAAAGCTGCTGAATATCCGGGTCCACCTGCATCCAGACAGGTACATATCTACTGACTCCCAGCGTCAGCGCAGTAAAGAAAATGCCCAATACCAATACAGCCAAAACAGACTGGGACGATGCTTTTCTAGCGCGGGCATACTCCCCTGCTCCACAGGCCTGGGAAATGTAGGCAAGGAAACCGATGGAAACGGCAGAAATCGTAGAGCTGACAAGCCAGTTTATGGTGCTGGTGGCACCAACTGCCGCGGTCGCTTGTGTGCCCAACGCGCCAACCATGGCAACATCAATATACTGCACAGCCGTATGCATCAATTCTTCCAGCATAGTAGGCCAGGCAAGCGCGAAAATGGCCGGAAGCATATGCCAGGGCATGGATTTTCGTAACGAATTTCCCATAAAAACCTCACAATTATCTTCAATACAGTGAAAGTATACATTTCAAAAGCAGGAATGTCAAGAAAAGATGTATATCGAAAAGGTTGACAGAATGTTGAGAATTCAATATAATTTTCACAAAGGAGTGATCAATATGAAAACCGTTATGTTTGACTTGGACGGCACATTACTTCCCATGGATCAGGAAAATTTCATCAAGGCCTACCTCGGCGGACTGGCCACCAAAATGGCGCCATACGGATATGACCCCAACCTATTGATCAAGGCCATATGGGCAGGAACACAGGCCATGGTGGAAAATAACGGAAACCAAACCAATGAAGATGTGTTCTGGAATCGTTTCTGCGCAATTATGGGCGAAGACTGCAGGAAAGATGCCCAGATTTTCGATCATTTTTACCGCAACGAATTCCGCTTTGTGGCATCTGCCTGTGGATTTGATCCGCGAGCCGCAAAAGTAATCGCGTTCCTCAAGGAAAAAGGCTGCCGGATCGTGCTGGCAACCAATCCCATCTTCCCTGCCATTGCCACCAGAAACAGAATTCAATGGGCCGGTCTTCAGGAACAGGATTTCCTGTGGATCACCACCTACGAAAATTCCCGATACTGCAAACCAAATCCGGAATACTACCGGGATATTCTGCGCCAAATTGAAGAGCAGGCAGAAAACTGCATTATGGTCGGAAATGATGTTACGGAAGACATGATTGCCCGGGATCTGGGAATGGAAGTTTTTCTAATGACCGATTGCATGATCAATAAAGAAAACAGGAATATATTACAATATCCAAACGGAAGCTTCGATCAGTTATTGGATTTCCTGGATCGCCACATATAAAAAGACTTGGGCGAAAACTGTATCGCCCAAGTCCTCTTATTAACAGAAAAGAAAGTAATGCATGAAAAAAGCAACCGCAATGCCGATACAAATTCCAATCGCTACCTGCAGCAATGTATGACCTACAAACATTTTCAGCTTTACCTCGGGAATCTTTTCCTTATTGATCTCGTCAAAGGAATGCAGGATCTCCTTGAGCAGCATGGCATGCTTACCAGCTTCCTGCCGCACGCCGGTTGCATCATGGCAAACAATGATGGCCAAAATTCCAGAAATGGCAAATTCCACAGAATCGAAGCCAAAATGCAGCGCGCAGGAAGTTGCCAGAGCGGCGACCGTGGCAGAATGGCCGCTGGGCATACCGCCATCGCCTATCAATCTTTCAAAATCCCATTTTTTATTGATGATCAGGTTGATGATCGTTTTCAAAATCTGCGCGATCGCCCATGCGGAAATAGGAATCATTATGTGCGGATTCGTAATCCAGTCAATCAGCCAATTCATGGATGCCCTCTCTCTTTCCTTTTTGTATCATTATATCACATATTTCAGCAAATGAAAACAATAATTTCTCAATTTTGCGAGATAGTGTGATAAAATTCAGGGCTACACAAATCATAGTCCTCATGGTATATTATCAACAATGAATTTTCTGGAGGTTTTTCCTATGACCCGTTTTGTTAGAATTTTTTTCAGGCACTTTTTTCAAATTCCATCTCTGTATTGGAAACTGCGACATTATGCAAAGCATCCTGACAGATATGAAGAACAGTTCATGTTCCGTCACATCAGCCGCATCATGCGGGTTGCCGTAGAAGGCGCCAATGTGGAACTGCAATGCTTCGGGCAGGAAAATATTCCCGCGGAGAACGGCTTTATGATGTACGGCAATCACCAGGGCTTATTCGATGTGGTAGCCATCCCGGCCACCTTTGAAGGACCTCTGTCAGTTGTGTATAAAAAGGAGCTGCGCAACACTCCCATTCTCAAGGAGATTTACGCCATCACCAGATCCTTTGCCATGGATCGGGAGGATGTGCGCCAATCTCTGACGGTCATTCAGGCTGTTACGGAAGAGGTAAAAAAAGGCCGCAACTACCTGATTTTCCCGGAAGGCACTCGAAGCAGGAACGGCAATTCAATGGGCCCCTTCCATGGCGGCAGCTTCCGGTGCGCTGTAAAAGCTAAATGTCCCATCGTTCCCATCGCGTTTATTGACAGCTGGAAGGTTTTTGATCAAAAAGGCAGCGATCGCGTCACGGTACAGATCCATTATTTAAAGCCAATTTTCTATGAAGAATACAAGGATTTGAAGTCTACCGAACTTGCAGACCTGGTCAAATCCCGGATCCAGACGGTAATTGATGGGAATTCACAGTAAGATTTCCAAAATTCTATCTATTTTACCCAATTTTCTATTGCTTTTTTTGTTTCCATATGGTAATATTACTATATCTGGGTGTATTGGTAACTACTCCACACAAATAGTTCCCATTACATCAAAAGGAGGATAAAAAATACCGTTAGACTCACGGTGCGGCAGTGTGGAGACCTGTCGTAATGCCATCGTCTGATTTGGGCGGTGCGTGAGAGCATTGACTATGTACAGCAATGCTTAGAGTCGGAAATTATGGCAAGTTTAACCCTGAAGAATGTCAAAAAGATCTATCCCCACAGCGAAGTAGACACCAAGAAGAAGAAAAAGAAGAAGAATGACGAGCCCGAAAAGGAAAAGGTCAATCTTCAAATCACCGATCAGGGTGTTGTTGCTGTCCAGGAATTCAACCTGGAAATCAAGGACAAGGAATTTATCGTTCTGGTCGGCCCCTCCGGCTGCGGTAAGTCCACCACTCTGCGTATGATCGCCGGTCTGGAAGAAATCTCCGAAGGCGAACTCTACATTGGCGATCGTCTGGTCAACGATGTGGCTCCCAAGGATCGCGATATCGCCATGGTCTTCCAGAGCTACGCATTGTATCCCCACATGACCGTGTATGATAACATGGCCTTCGCTCTGAAGCTGCGCCACACTCCCAAGGAAGAAATCGATAAGGCCGTTAAGCAGGCTGCCGAAATTCTGGATATTACCCAGTATCTGAAGCGCAAGCCCAAGGCTTTGTCCGGTGGTCAGCGCCAGCGTGTCGCCATTGGCCGCGCCATCGTGCGTAATCCTCAGGTCATGCTGATGGACGAACCTCTGTCCAACCTGGACGCCAAGCTGCGTAACCAGATGCGTGCTGAGATTATCAAGCTGCGTCAGAGAATTGACACCACCTTCATTTATGTTACCCACGACCAGACCGAGGCCATGACTCTGGGCGACCGTATCGTCATCATGAGAGACGGTTTCATCCAGCAGATCGGCACTCCTCAGGAAGTGTTTAACCATCCTTATAATCTGTTCGTTGCCGAATTCATCGGCTCCCCCAAGATGAATATCTTTGATGCCAAGCTGCTGAAGCAGGACGGCAAGTATGCTGTCAAGCTCGGCAACCTGGTTGTTGAGCTGAGTGAGGACAAGCAGGAAAACCTGAAGCGCAACAATGTTGCTGAGCAGGACATCAAGCTGGGCGTACGTCCCGAGCATATCGTTCTAGAGCAAGGTATTGGCGGCATCGTGGATGTGTCCGAGCTGATGGGTTCCTCCGTCCACCTGCACGTAAATTCTCTGGGTATGGACGTGGTCATGGTCGTTTCCACCATGAACATGACCGGCGCCGAAGTTTCTGCTCTGAGCCACGGTTCCGGCATCAACTACTCCTTCCCCGGCCATGTCTGCCATGTCTTTAACAAGGACACCGGCATCAACCTGGAAGCCTGATTTTCTATATATCAAGAGCCCGGTGCGTAAGCACCGGGCTTTTCTCATTTACTTTCTAGGATGCGGACATCAACACCGCCAATCCGGATTGTTTCTCCGCCAAGAATGGTCGCGCCGGATAAAAGATCGGAATAATCCCGGTCAGCCGTCATCTGCTTTTCCTCCTTGCTGTGATTCAGCAGGAACAGATAATCCTGATTACCGTTGGTACGCAAGGTCGCCTCAACGCCGGGCACATTCAGAACAGGCTGAACACCTTGTTCTTCGCAAAGCATGGTAACCAACTTATCGTAGAATTCGCTGTCAGGACGGGTGGCCATGTAATAGGCACGGCCCTTTCCAAACAGATTTCGGGTCAGAACCGGCATACCGGCATAGAAATCCTCGTCGTAGGTTGTCAATACATCCGCGCCTTCACTGTGCAGCAGGTCGCAAAGCAAGGTGGCGCTGTGTTGGCGGCCTTCCCAGGTAAAGTGATTATTTTCACCGGGAGGCAGGCAATCGATCTCTTCCACCCAAATACCAAGAATATCCCGCAGCTTTCCGGGATAACCGCCAAGGGTGACCAGATCACTTTCATTGACATAACCGGAGAAAAAAGTAGTCAGGAATGTACCGCCATCTTTTACAAACTGACGGATTTTTTCATCAAGACCAGGCTTGACCATATACAACACAGGAGCAATAATCACCTTGTACTTGCTGAAATCCGTATCAACGGAAATGATATCCGTAGCGATATTGTGATCATGAAGCGCCTGATAATAATTGGACACCTCATCCACATACCGAAGATCCGAGGATGGACCGGAAGACAATTCAGCTGCCCACCAGTTATTCCAATCGAACAAAATACCAACCTGAGAAGTAGTGCGCGTACCCAGGATCTTATCTCCCAATACCTTCAGTTCCGCGCCCAGGGCCGAACATTCCCGGAAAACCCGGGTGTTTTCATGGCCAACATGGTCAATCACGGCACCGTGATACTTCTCGCAGGCGCCAATACTGCGGCGCATCTGGAAGAACATAATGGAATCCGAACCATGGGCAACAGCCTGATAACTCCAAAGCCGCATAACACCTGGCCGCTTCAAGGCATTGAAGGGCTGCCAGTTGGTAACACTGGGTGTCTGCTCCATCAGCACAAAAGGTTTGCCATCCTGCAGGCCATGAATCAGCTCATGGTTCAGCGCCATACGGGCAGGCGTATAATTCCAGGCAGGATAACTGTCCCAGGATACGAAGTCCATATACTTTGCCCATTTGTGATAGTCAAGGGTCTTAAAGAACTCCATCAAATTGGTGGTGACAGGAATGTCGGGCGTATGCTTTTTGATGGCATCATATTCCAGCCGGAAACAATCGAGAATACCGTCAGAATTGAAGCGGCGGTAATCCAGGGAGATGCCCTGAAAATTGGTACGGTCATCAGCCCATTCCTCCGTCAACAAACTGGCGGGCTCAATTTCATCCCAATCGTAGAAGGTATGGGACCAAAAGGATGTATTCCAGGCACGGTTGACTTCATCCAGAGTACCGTAGCGCTTCTGCAGCCATGTACGGAATGCCGAGGCGCAGTTGTCACAGTAACATTCGCCGCCATACTCATTGGAAATATGCCAGGCAATTATGTTATCGTAATGGGCATACCGCTGTGCCAATTTATCTGCCAAAGCAGTAGAAAATTTGCGATACACAGGACTATTGGGGCAGGAATTATGTCTTGCGCCAAATTTCCGCTTGGCGCCGTTACGATCCACGCGGGTCACTTCCGGATATTTTTTTGCCATCCAGGCAGGATGCGCGCCGGTGGATGTCGCCAAAACCACTTTCATTTCATTGGCTTTGCACATTTCCATAATACGATCCAGCTGGGAGAAATCGTAAACATCTTCCGAGGGCTGTAATTTCGCCCAGGCAAACACGTTAACTGTCAGCGTATCAATTCCTGCCAGCTTAAAAAGCCGCATATCCTCCTCCCAGACAGACTCATCCCACTGTTCGGGATTATAATCGCCACCATAGGCAATTTTATGATGCTTCCAAATCTTTTCGTACATAAATTAACCTCATATCAAGTAAAGAGAATGTGATTTCCTGCTGTTGGGCGAAGATGAAATCCGGTCACAAACCGACACCCGGAACAGAGTCTTTCGGTAGATATACGGAATTGATCCTATCAGATTTCTCCTTCACAAGATCAGTATAGCATAGTTTATCCCTAAATGGAACTGGAAATTACAAAAAAGAGCCGCGGTTTTCACCGCGGCTCTGCTGATAAATTAGGGAATATAACGGGTTACTTCGGGTGCAACCTCTTCTTCCGGATCCACGCCACCGGTCACCTCCACGGAGTGGATGGAAGCAATTACGTTGTACTCACCGGTGTCGCCGATGTAGTAGAACTTGCTTTCCGTCATCACTTCATAGGATTCCCAGGTTTCGTAGTCCGTGACCCATTCACCGGTACCCACACCGGCCACATACAGGTACAGCTCATTGGTGATGCCATTGTTCCAGTAATCATACAGGCTCATGGCAAACATGGGAGCGCCCTCTGCATTGTAACCGGCGAACTCAATATCGGAGAAGTGATAAGTAATGCGAGGCATAGTGCCGTCACGGAACATATCGGTCAGGGGAGTTTCTTCAATTCTGCGGATATTGAAGACATTGTAGGTGGCGCTACCCGCATCATCAAGAATCTCTACCTCGAACATACCGTTGCGCAGTGTGCCGGAATGCTGGATCAGGCTGCCCTTATCATCGGTGTAAGTGGTGTTACCGTGGCCATCCACTTCCTTGGTCATGCCGCAAATCTCATCAATGTACCACAGACGGCCCACATTATCCAGAATCACAAGAGTCTGTGTAGACACATAATCCACGGTGCCATCATTGACCCAATTACCCAGGAAATCCCGGGAAGTATCGGCATAAGTGTAATCCTCAGCAAGGGTCGTAATGCCACAGAACACAATTTCAGAGCTGGCGCCCTGGCCGGTTTCGTTGGTAACGAAGCCGTCGTTGGCATCCCGCAGGCACTGCAGCAGATTCAGGCGATGATAATTGAAGGAAGATGTTGTCTCATCATAGGAGGCCAGCATATCTTCTGTTTCTTCATGGGTAAATTCCAGATCCACGAACAGATACATATTCATGATGGCAGCAAAGGTATCGTTCTCCTCAGAATAAGTAATGCCAAAGAGCATATCACCGTCAATGGGCTCCAGAACATCCACAACCACGCCGGTTTCCGGATCGATCTGATAGACCATACCGGAATTGCCGTATTCACAGGCCCAGATGTAGCCACGACCCATAACAGAAGTTGCCAGCGACAGGCCAAAGTTCAGATCATCCGGAGCGGTAATGAGATTGCCGGTTTCATACTGCGCAACACCATCCACCATCTCATAGCGATAGGTGCAAACGCCACCAACATTGCCCACGCCGGAACCCATGTTGGAAATGATACCTTCGATCACCAGATCCAAAGCGGTAACATCCACCTTGACGGTGTCAAACTTGGTTTCATCGGCGGCATTTGTCACCGTGATGGTGGCAGAGCCGGTGGAAACGGCGCAGATCACACCAAACTGATTCACTTCCACAACGGAAGGATCGCTGGAAGTCCAGACAACATCTCTGTAGTTGGTGTACCAGGGATCCAGATCATAGATAAGGCCTCTCAGATCGCCAACATTCATAGTAATCACATCATCACGCAAGATGGGTCTTGCGATTACCTCAGGATCCATAACAGGAATATTCCCATAGATCTCATTGGAGGCGATGGTTTCATCGGTCAAAGGCGCGAACAGCGCGCAAGTCTCACCGGACAGGTTACCCACCTTTTCAGTGTAAACCAACTGACCGGTCACATTACCCTCTTCATCGGTGACATCGACCATAGTATCGGGATCCACCACATACAGTTCACTGACTGTGGACAGGAAATCTCCGTCGAAGCGAGCCCAGTAGATCTTGCCATCGTTATGGTTATAGGTCATGGACTGCAGGAAGTCCAGAGTAATGCCGGTATCGCCGATTTCATGCAGAGAGGAGCTGAGTTTTTCAGTATTGGTCCACTGATCATAGGTAACATCGGCCGTCCAAAGGTGGGCGGTTTCACCAATAGACTGGAGAGCTTCATCATAGTTCATACCGAGAATGAACAAGCTACCCTGATCATCAATGGCCATGGTCAGACCATACAGACCGCCGCGACCCAGATACCAGTCTTCCTGGTAAGGCATCACAGTAGACCACAGATTTTCATCGTAATATTCACCGTGAATATTGATGGTATACAGCTCTGTGGTGGGATAGCCCTGATATTCATCCACCAGCAAACCATAAAGCTTGCCTTCCACATAGCTGTAGGCAAGATCCTGATAGGCATGGTCCAATCTTGCGATATAGGTAGACTCGATATTGAAGGAGTCAACCAGCATATCCTCATACTTGAAGCCGTAAAGATCACGGGTTTCAGTCTGGGCGAAGATATATCCGCCAACATATTCGGCGCAGACAAAATTCATTTCGTCATAGCCAATGACCACTTCGTCATATTCAACGCCTTCACCGAAGGAAGCCCAGCCGCTCATATCATCGTCGATGTAGTACTGGTAGGCTACCAGGTCATCGTAAG
The DNA here is from genome assembly GCA_045595885.1 of Faecousia sp. Classification (GTDB taxonomy): domain Bacteria; phylum Bacillota; class Clostridia; order Oscillospirales; family Oscillospiraceae; genus Faecousia. The sequence continues at coordinate 124,440 of JAZOBI010000052.1, forward strand.
GCGTACCTTCGCCGCCCAGGTTCAGACCATACTGGCTGGTGTTCATGGCGTAGTCATCCAGAATGATCATCAGCTTGCCGGTGGCGCCGGTAATATCGAAGCTCATGGTGTGGGTCTGATAACCGTTTTCATCGGGCTGAACATCCTCAACACCCTCCATGGCATAGATGACGCTGCCGTTACTGCTGGTTACGCCCACAACGGAAATGGCCAAATTATCCCGGAAGGTCAATTCCAGGGTAGTTTCGCCGGTGATCTGGTTTTCGTGTTTCTGCACATCCAAAAGCTCGGGAGCCTCCAGGTCCACCTTGATGGGCACAGACCAGGTCTCGGCGGTGGCGCCTTCAAAAGCGCCGGTAGCGATGACTTCCAGCAGCAGCGTGGTATTATTGGGCAAGTCGTTGCCTTGGTTGTCCTTCCAATCCCAAATCTCCAGCTCACCTTCAAACCAGGAGTAGACATTGGGAATGATCTGACCGTAATTGAAGTTGTAGCAGCTCTTGGAGATCTGCTCAGCGGTAACCTCATAGTATACCTCACCGGTGTCGGCATTGGTATAACGGTATGTCAGGCTGCCGCAGTTACGGAGCAAGGAAGTGTAGATATCATCGACGGTGTCAAAGTAACCGTCGCCGTTGGGAGAAACAGAGATATGGCTCATGTCGAAGGGCTCTTCCACATAGACATTGGCGCCGGGATAATAATAGGATGCTTCTCCGTAGAAATTGGTCCACAAAACGTTGACATACTGGTTACCAACCACTTCGCCTTCCTCGGCGGCCAGCATATCCCAGTAGTTTCCGTCGTCGATCATGTCAGGATCATCCCAATCGCCGTAGAAGCCCATGAAAGGCAGGCTCAGATCCACTTCCGTATTGAGCGCGCGCAGGAAGGAATAGCCTTCCACATAGCCACCGTTGGGATAATAGGTTTCCAGGAAAGCTCTGTCCTCTTCGGAAAGGGCAATGCTGACTGTGACATCCACAGATTCACCGGAAGCAACACCCACGGCAACGGCATCCAAATCCACTTCGGAATTATTGCCCACCAACGCATCCAGATAAGCCTGCACGTCGGCGCCTTCCACGGACTTGTCACCATTGAGATCATAGCGGAAGTCATAAGTATCTTCCACACCGTTCAGACCGGCCAGATAGACCAGGTAGGCATCGTGGGAATTGGTCACACCGTTATCATCAACGTCGTATACCTGCATAAGGTCTTCCGCATTTTCATAGGAAGCAGCGCTCAGGCCATAGGGTGTACCAGCCATGAAGTACTTGCCTTCATAGGCTTCATAAGACACCACATCCTCGGTCGTTACAACCGTATCCAGGCAATAGAAAACGGTTCCGTCGCCAAAATTGGTGACCGTATAAGTGAACTCATAAACGCCCACCTTGTCCGGATCATCACCCAGGGAAACCTTGGGAGAATCACTGCCGGCAACCGTCAAGTAAGCGGTTGTGGTAATGGCGTTATAGGCATTGGCCATACCGGAACCCTGCTTACGGGGAGAATAGAACAGGCCGGTTTCGCCGTAAGGAACAGGCTCGGAGCTGCTCATCAGCAGGTTCTGCACCAGGGTGCGGTAGTCATCGGCATCCAGGTTTTCCTTGGCATACTGCATAACCAGCGCGGTAATGCCGGACACATTGGGGGCGGCCATGGAAGTGCCGCTCATAAGGCCGTACTGACCGTCGGTAATGGTGGAATAGATATTGCCACCAGGCGCAGCCAGATCAGGTTCCAGCCGCAGATCGGGGGTGACGCCCCAGGAGGAGAAGTCGCTCATGGTATAGCCTTCGGCATTTGCCATGGGAATCAGATCCGTGGGGAACGTCAGAGTTACGGAAGGATCGGCTTCCAGGGCAGAAAGCAAATGCTCGCCATCGACCATGGTAATGGAAATGCCGGGAATGGTGGAGGTGCAATCGGTCAAATCCATACCGAATTCACCTTCGGTATTGTTATAGACGATAATGGCCGCCGCACCGGCAGCGCAGGCATTTTCGCACTTCTCGATGAAGCTGATAGAACCACGCTGTACCAGGGCAATCTTACCGGTCACATCCACCTCAGCAAACTCTTCAGGGGTGCCCAGCCCGACAGGGACATAAGAATAGGAGCCTGTCAGCGTCATAATATTGGGAATGCCGTAAGAATCGTTGGTATCCACATAGCCCATCCGGTAACCATCGCTGACCAGCACATAATTGCGCATGATGTTAATATTTTCCACGCTGGCGATACTCATGACATTCTGATAAATGGAGGGCTCAGAAATGACAGAGTTATCAGGATGGATGGTCAGGTTCATATCGGTGCCCCAGGAGTTGCCATAGCCGGCGGAATAGCTGTTACCGGCAGAAACAGACAAAATGGTGTTGGTTTCCGCAACTCGGGCATAAATGGAGTTAATAAACTCGTCGGTGCTGGAGGGGAAGCCGGCATTAGTGCCAAGGCTCATATTCACAACATCCACGCCGAAGATCAAAGCATCTTCCAGAGCCGCAATGATATCGGAGCCGTAGCCGCCGTGGGCAGCGCCGTATACCTTCATGATGAACAGCTGCGCATCGGGTGCCACGCCCACAACATCGGAACCGTCGATCTTATTAGCAGCGGCAATACCGGCAACGTGGGTACCGTGATCGCCGTTGGCATCGTAATCATGGGTAATGTCAAAATTGTTGTCAGCATAGTTAAAGCCGTAAACAACCTTAGTATTATAGTAAACATCATCAATGGTCAAGCGGGGATTGCGATCCAGTCCGCTGGCCTTCAGAGAAGCCAGGAAAGACTCCACATACTCGGGTGTTGCGGAAGTTTCCGTCAGCTTATCATCAGTCAACGCGCCAAAGTTAGGATGATCCACATCCAGACCGGTATCGATAACGGCAATCTTCATACCCTGACCGGTGTAGCCCACATTCCAGGCATCCTCACGGCCAATCATACCACCGTCGGAATTGGTGTAAAGCTGGGTACCGCTGCCGGAAACAGTATCCTTGTACAACTCATACACGGGCTGCACCACAACCTGGGATACACCTTCCATGGCGGCAATCTGGCTCATGGCGCTATAGGGAACGGTGGCGGCAATACCGTTGAACAGCCAGGTATAGCTATCGGTCACTTCCAGTTGCTGGCCATTGAGCACTTTCTTTTCAATCTCGGAAACAAGCGCCTGCTGCTCCTGCTGAATGCTCTGCATCAGCTTCTGGGTTTCATGGTTCAAAACCGCAAGGGCATCCTCCTGCAAAACAGAGGGATCCTCCATTACGATAAAGACACGGATCATACCGTTTTCATCCACCATGTTACGCTCAATGGCAAGATCCATCTCGAACTGATCGGGATTGGCAAGGTTAATGGTATTTTGTTCCTTGTAGAAGGAAAGATTTTCCGTTACAAACAGCTGCGTGCCGGTAGCAACGCCTGTCATGGTAACGAACAGGCACAAGCAAAGAACCAGTGCCAAAATTCGCTTCATTTTCATTTTACGCACCGTCCTTTCTTACTGATCAGAGCAGCAACGGCCACAATGCCGCAAGCGGACAGAACCATCAGAAGCATAACCGGCACAGTCAGGAAATTGCCGGTATCGGGAGAATCGGGGTTCAGTTCCAGATTGCGGATCGCATCGTTCAGCGCATCGGCTGCAGCCTGCATTTCCTCGGCAGTACCGGGAGTTTCCAAATAAGCCATCACAACAGCCAGCGCGGCATCTACATGGGCAAAGCTATCCTCTGTGTAAAGGTCCTTATCAAGAGCCATCGCTTTCAGATAAGCCTTATTCAGCTCCACCAATTCCTGATCAACATCGGTGGAAGCAGCAAGTTCCAGCGCGTCCACGGCGTCATACAAAGCCTGGGTCGCCGCATCCACATCAGTCTGCAGAGCATACATATCGGCCAACAAAGACTCGGCTGCTTCCAAAGCTGCGGTCATAGCGGCATAGCTTTCGGCTGTATAATTCACAGGATCCATCGCCCGAGCCAGCAAAACCGCTTTGCGTAACTGCTGGAAATCGGCAGCAAAACGGCTCTGTTCAATGCTCAGTGTATTGCCTGCAGAATTGGTCATCTCACCGGAAACGGAGATACCGCCCTTTGTCACACCGTTAAATATCAAGGTGACCAAGCAGGTGGAGTCTGCCTCATAATCACCGGAGCCGACCCAGGCCAGCTTAATAGTACCGGGGGTGTCCGAATTCACAGAATGGTAGGTCAGACAATCCGAATTGACTTCCAGCCCGGAATAATTCAGATCCGCATCATCGAAGGTCAGTACAATCAGACCATCGGTAACAACCTCATCGGTCACAATGGAAACAGCGGTAACACCGCTCTCCGGCTCCGTGACACTCAGCCACGCGCTGCCGGTTTCCGCTGCAAAAACCGATGTGCCCATGAATACCATCGCAAAAACGGCAATCATAAGGCTGCAAATGATTTTTGTAACAGTTTTCATTTTGTCCTCCTTAAAGAGAAAATGGAAGGCGCATCAAGAATACTCCCCTGATCCGCCAAATAGAGATTCGCACAATCTCATTGTTATATTTTACAACACCATGAAATCAATGTCAAACAAGCATTTTTGAAATTATGTACAAAATCCAAACTGGGAATTTAGTCAAATAACTAAGAATGATGTAGATTTGTTACAATTACCCATAAGCGCGTTACAGAACGAAAATTTGCATTCCTAAAGCCGGACTATTGCAACGGATGTTTGAATCTCTATGAAGGAAAAAGAAAAAGCAGAAAAGAACATTGTTCTTTCCTGCTTTTTGGTCCGAGTGTCGAGATACGTTTGCATTTTCATCCGGATCGGATGAAAATTATTGTGTCGCTGGGTCCCTTCCCAGCGAGCAACAGTCCACCGGACTATTGCAACTAATGTTCGAATCTCTATGAAGGAAAAAGAAAAAGCAGAAAAGAACATTGTTCTTTCCTGCTTTTTGGTCCGAGTGTCGAGATTCGAACTCGAGGCCTCTTGAACCCCATTCAAGCGCGATACCAAACTTCGCCACACCCGGATATTTGCTTGCACGCCTCAGCGCTTGAGTATATTAGCACACCTTGCCGAAAAATGCAAGCATTATTTTTCATTTTTTGAAAAAATTTTTTATTCTCCTGCATCGGAGCGGATCACCTTGCCAATATTCCACAAAGTAACCACCTTTTTCTCTGCCTCCAGCTTCTCATTTTCGCTGTTATACTCCACATAAACGGTGTGGGCGCTGCAGTCGGCGCACTCCACCTGTACGCTCCAACCGCCTTCATGGGTCAAAATGCCGGCACCGCGGCAAATGGGGCATTCATCCAGTTCATAAAGGTTTTTTTCCATATATGTCCTCCTTATCGGAATACAGTTTCTGTAGTGTCAAAGATTTCCAAACGGCGGCAGGAAACATGATCCGGCTTTAATCGGGGAAGATAGCGTTCAACAGCCGCGGAAATCAGCAAAGGATTCAAGCTGGGGTTCTGACAGCAAACCCGGGCTTGGATACAGAGGGTATTTTCATCTTCCTGCTTCAGGGAAATACTGCGAATCATGGGGATAATATCCTGCTCCACCGGGCCTTTCTTGCCCTTTTTTTCTACTGTCAGGCTCTGCCGGGAAAACAGTTTCCGAATGATTTGTACACCGTCTGAATTGATTCCATTATCATATTCCAGGGTAAGCAGGCAATCCAGCAAGGAGATTTCCTTGATTTTATGCCCGCTTTCATAGGTCTGCAATACACGCACACCGGGAACAAGGGCATCGTTCAACCGGGAAGTAATCTCATCACAGGCAACACACTCCCCTTCCAGCTCAAAATCCAACAGTTCGCACTGGCTTTCCACGGCAACACTCATAGGAAGCGCAATAGAAACGGAGGGTCTGGGATTATATCCCTGGGTATGGGTCAGCGGGAGACCTGCCCGCTTGAAAGAGCGCTGAAAAAGGCGCATCAGGTCCAGGTGGGACATCCAAACCGCATCACCGGTCTTGGTAAAAAGTAACCTAGGCATCACATTCCACCTCCTTGAGAAGACAGTTGGCGCCGCAGCCAGCGCACCCTTCCCTGCAATCGGGGGTTATGGTTTCCCGATAGGCCTGGTGACGCTCCCGCAACAGGAATTTTTTCGTAACACCAACATCAATACTATCCCATGCAAGCTTCTCGTCCTCTCCAAAGCCACGGACCGTGTAGAAATTGGGGTCAATGCCGCATTTTTGGAAGGCATCGAGCCAAATATCATACCGGAAATATTCATCCCAGCCATCCAGGCGGGCACCGTTTTTCGATGCTTCCTCAATAACGGGACCTAATCTACGATCACCGCGGGCCATAACTGCTTCCAGCCGACTGAGGTTGGGCTCATGATAATCATATTCGATGGATTTGGAATAGAAATGGGATTTCAGCAGCTTGCATCGCCGCAGATACTCCTCTGTGGTAATTTGCTGTTCCCATTGGAAAGGCGTGTGCGGTTTGGGCACAAAGAAAGCGGTTGCCACATGGACACGCAAACCCCGCTTTTTATTGGTAGCGTTAGCCTGCCAGCACTTGATAATTTTATAGACCAGCTCCGCGATACCCAGCACATCCGCATCCGTTTCCGTAGGCAAGCCAAGCATGAAATAGAGCTTGACATTATTCCAGCCTCCGGCAAAGGCGTTTGCGCAAGTGGTGAGGATTTCTTCTTCCGTAAGATTCTTGTTGATCACATCCCGCAGCCGCTGTGTGCCGGCTTCCGGCGCAAAGGTCAGGCCGGATTTGCGAACAGTCTGCAGTTTTTCCATCAATTCCCTGGAAAAGTTATCCGCGCGGAGGGACGGAACTGACAAATTGATATTATGCTCCTGACAATAGGGAATCAGCTCATCGGTCAATTCCTTCAAGCCACGATAGTCGGATGTGGACAAGCTGGATAGTGTGATTTCATTGTGACCGGAATATTCCATGGTTTCCACGGCCTGGCGATACAGCACATCGGGGCTCTTTTTCCGCACCGGGCGGCAGGAAAAACCAGCCTGGCAGAAACGGCAGCCACGGATGCAGCCGCGGAAAACCTCCAGATTGGCCCGTTCATGAACAATTTCCGTGGAAGGAACGATCATTTTGATGGGCCAATAAGCCTTGTCCAAATCTTCAACGATTCGCTTGGTAATCACCGCGGGAGCACCATGAAGGGGGGTAATGCTCTCCAGGGTACCATCTTTTTGATAGCTGTGCAGATAGAAAGAAGGAACATAGACGCCGGGTATTTTGGAAACCTCCAGCAAAAACGCCTCCTTGCTCCAGCCCTCAGCCTTTGCCCGGTCATACAGGGAAACAATATCCACAGTAATCTCTTCTCCCTCACCCAAGGAAAAAAAGTCCACAAAGTCAGCCAGAGGCTCTGGATTAAAGGCGCACACACCACCTGCGAACACCATATTATGCAGCCCATGCCGATCTTTGGCATACAGGGGAACACCGGCCAGGGAAAGCATATTTAAAATGTTGGTATAGCACATTTCATAACCAATGGTGAAGGCGATCATATCAAATTCCTTCACAGGCCGGCGACTCTCCAGCGCCCAAAGCGGCAGGTTATTATCCCGCATCGCCTGCTCCATATCGCCCCAGGGCGCAAATACGCGCTGGCACCATACACCGTCCATTTCATTCATGATGCCATAGAGAATCCGCATACCCACATTGGACATACCAATCTCGTAAGTATCCGGGAAACAAAAGGCAATATTCACCCGGACAGTTTCCGGATTTTTCCGGATCTCTCCCCACTCACCGCCAATATATCTGGCAGGCTTTTGCACCGTGGGCAGAATCCGATGCAGCAAATCAGTCATAAGAATTACCTCATCATCTGTAATACCGCTATTGTACCCCCATTCTTGTCGGTTTGCAAGGAATATTTCCGTAAAAACACCGGAAAATAACCAATATAGCAATCAGAACAGGCAGCACTCCAGCCTGTAATCCGATCCACGCGTAGCATCCCAGCGCAAAAAGCAAAAAACACACTGTCCACTCCATCGCCTTCATGGTAAGGCGCACAACAGGTGGCGGTAAGAGCACACTCAATACACATTGAAGGGCTCTTCCGCCATCCATTGGATAAATTGGAAGTAAATTATACATTAGGTGGCACGCCGCACAGATCGCGACCCTTGGAAACCATCGAATACCAGCGCACAAAAGCAGGCTTCCTGCCGGACCTGCCAAGGTACACAGCAGTTCCCTTCCCCTACTCATAGGCGGAAGCGATAACCGGGCGCCAAAAGCATACAATCGAAAGGAATTCGTATCGCCGCCGCAATGACGGATGGCTACATAATGACAAATTTCATGGAATACGGCAGCGATTACCATGGCAGTCAGCCAGGGAAAGGGCACAAGCAGAAGGAGCGTTGCCAAAGCAAAACAAAAGCCCGGAGAAACCCGGATCCTATTGCTCACCAAAAACCTCCTGGCAGAAAGCCTCTACCGCATCCGTTACCCTTTCCCCTGCCGACAAATCTTCTACCATAGCTACAAAAGCTTGTACGCCGGCTCTCCATGTTTCAGAAATTATAATGCTTCGCACTTGTTCCACAGTTTCAGAAAACCAAATGTGAACCACTGCCAAAAACAAAACAAAAAACAGGGCAACGAATATAGGAAGGCGGATATTTCGCTTCTTTTTTGCAGGATGCTTGCTGTATACGATTTTATAACCCATAGAATCACCTCTTGCCATCCTATGCAAAGAAACGGACACCAATACCAGCCCCGCGTCCTTCGGCGGCGCTGCGAATAAGAATCTTCCATCAAAAACTGCGAAGGCTTTCAAAGAATGCGATTTTTTCACAAAGCAAGGCAAAAATCCATGGTAAGGCTGACGCCCACCATGGATTTTCTCTGCAGTATGGGGATGAAAGATCAGCTTTGAGGCGATAACATTCTTATTCGAAGTCGCCTCTGCGTGCCCACAGTTTCACTCCTGAGGATGGAGCCCTGTAAGGTTTTCGATGGTGGGCAGTTCGTAATTGGGGAAATACATTCCCCAGGTTTCATTTTTATAGGAGAATTCCAGAATATAGTAGGGTTTGAAATGCAGGAAACCATAGTTGTCGATCCGCAGCTTGTACTGCTTATACGGAGGCTGATTGACAGGCTCATTCTTATTCCAGGAAGGAATAGCGCCATCTTTATGAACCGTAAGAATCCTCTCAATGGAAGAAAGGGGAATTTCATAACGCTGGTCCGCATCTGCCAGACACAAATTGCCATTTTCGCTGAAAATCTTAAAATCGCAGGCAATGAATGCCACAGGGCCAAGGCTGGTTGGAACTACCTGATCCTTCTTGATCTGATAACGGAACATCAGCAGATCAAAATTCACTGCATTGGCAGGAACGCCCAATTCCGCATAACTGTTTTGCAGCGCCTGCTGAACGCGGGAATGCGCTTGCTTTGTTTCATCGCTTTGGATGAAATTGCGCTCCTTTTTATTACCAAAAAAAGATACAAGGGCCCAACCTGCCAAAAATATGGCACAAAGCACGAATAAAAGAGGCGCGTCTTGTAAAGCCTGCATCAAAGTAACTTCATTCTCACCCAAAACGCGAAAAATACCAATCAGCAAGCTAAGGCCAAACACCATGCAAACTGTGCGGAGAATCCGAAACGCCATAGGCATTTTTGCCTTCTCATTCTGTGTTTGCGCGCTTTCGATCACCTGATCGCGAATATTTGCCTGCGTTTCCGAAACATTGGCAGTAACCAACTCAAGGCCATTGAGAACAGTGTTTTTCTTGTCGTTTGTAATATCTATGCCCAGAAAGGGTTTCATAACGATCTCTCCTTATCAAAATATACAGCATCAGTATAGCACTATCCAAGAAAAGAGTCAACAATATGTATGTCCTGTCATTGCAAAGAAATTACTGTCTAAGGGGTTGACATCATCCAAGTTTTTCATTATAATATCAAAGCCAACGAGGTGTGGCGAAGTTTGGTATCGCGCTTGGTTCGGGTCCAAGAGACCTCGGGTTCGAATCCCGACACTTCGACCAAAATTGAGGGAATAGCTTTTGCTATTCCCTCAATTTTTATCGTCTTCGGGATTCGAAGAGGGCGGCCGACACGAAGTGACGGCAAAAAACATGCCGGTGGCATATTTTTTAGCCCGGGGGAGAATCCATTACTCCATAGACGCACCCCTTGCGGGTGTGGATATGGAGGAATCTTGTTCGTTAACGCAAACCCTATAATTACACTCCGACTATAATGGAGAGAAAGCTTTTGCTATTCCCTCCATTTTTTGTTAAGGCCGGTATCCCGAAAGATACCGGCCTTTATAGGTTGGAAAATTACTTGATAAACAAACCGACAATACGCATATTGCTGCCGACGGTAGCGATGGTATCCACCTTGCCCAGGCCCAGTACGATGGTGCACAGGACGGAAGTAGAATACTCATCGTTGTAGCCGGGAGTACCAACATAGCCGGTACGCTTATCGCGAATGGTGTATACCACACCGGTCAGAGGATCTTCGATCATGGAACGACCGCCGTTGAAGTCACCCCAGTATTCGGGGCAAATGGCAGTACCGTAAGCACGGCCGGTTTCGATTTCCACCGCAGTGATCATGCCGCTGATGAAGCCATTGATAGTCCACAGCTTACCGGCACGATACAGCAGGTTACTGGGACGCAGGCTCATCATATCCACCAGCTGATCCTCCAGGATCACTCTGGTGACCTCACCGGTCTGCATATCCAGCTCCACGAATCTGTAGGAGAAGGTATCATACCAGGAAGAAACATTGAAGGCCATGATGACACCGTACAAAGTGGTGACAGTACCGTTTTCACCCTCGGTAATGGAGTAGGTCATGTCGATCATGTGATAAGGAACACCATCAACAAAGTAGACCTCTTCATTATGAGTTTCATCCCAAGCTTCCAGACTGGTGGTGGTACCATGGATGCCATTGCCCATCAGCGTACGCTGGAAGGTTTCGGTATCTACAGTATAGAAATAGCCGTCACGGTCATAGGCATACAGCACACCGTCTACATACTGAGCAGCAACAATGGGAGAGAGATCTTCCGCATCGGCCCAGGATTCCAAAATGATACCGTCGGTTTCAAACTTCACCCAGGAGCAAGTCAGCTCATCATATCCATAGAAATAACGGTGCTCAGCGGTGACTGTGATCAGGATGGAATCGGAATTGCCCTTAGCATCGGTAGCGGTAATGTAGACTTCACCGGGCGCAACACCGGTGATGACACCACCAGCATCCACAGTAGCGATAGTCTCATCGGAGGAAGTCCAGACCAGAGTCTGATCCACAGTTGCCACGGAAACAGGCAAAACCACAGACTCGACAGTCAAGGTTTCATTCACAGCAACCGTATTCTTCTCATTCAGAACAACGCCGGACGGATCCACGGTTTCGGGAACAGTAATCTCCATATTCGGCACAGAGAACAGGCCGCTGACGGAGCAACCGGTGCTGCCAACATTGATAACTCTGCGGTTGTTGACATCCAACTGGTAAATGCTGCCGCCTACTGCCCAGTAAATGGCATCATTGTTGAAGTCATAGGCCATGGACTGCAGATACTGGCTGGCGGTGCCGAAAATGCCGGTGGAGGTAAGCTTGGCATTATTCTTATCTACAGTGTAGACTTCGCCCTTTTCATCGGCGGCATACAGGACACCTTCATCGTCGCAAGCAAGTGCAACCAGGGAAATGCCCGCATCGTTGTCCGCCACCAAAGTCATATCCATGGAATCCAGATTGACCTGATACAGGCCACCCTTGACCACTTCGTTGTAGGCAACGGCGAACATAGTGCCGGTGGTATAGTCGAATGCCATATCACGAACCATGATATCGCTTTCCTCAATGATATTGAAATAGAAGTTGGAAGCGTTGATCTTCATCATGTAGTACTTGCCGTCAGCATTGTGCTGGCCGACAGCGTACAATGTACCGTCATAGAAAGCGCCGGCATAGATGGTAACATCATAAATATCGGTGAGGAAGTCAAATCCGGAAGGATTGGCCAGCGGGATCTTGCCCCAAGCCTCCAGAGGAATCTGCTCCATCAGATTAGCCTGGAAGTAGCCGTACAGGTAACCGGGATTTTCCTCGACCACAATGGTTGTGGTGGCGGACAGATCGGTACCAATCACCTTAACAGTCAGAGTAGTCTGACCTACGGCAAGACCGGTGACAACGCCGTCAGCATCCACCATAGCGATGGAAGGATCGCCAATGACAAATTCATATTCGCCCAAGGCATTCCAGGGGTGCAGCGTGGGAAGAACCTTAACGGTTTCACCCTCAGCAACCGTGTACACAGGATCCACAGTCACTTCGGTGGCAGTTACGCCCTGCACTTCCGGTTCAGCGGTAAGGGGAATTGCCAATGCCAGCGTGGTGCCGCTGCTGCCACGGATCTGACCCAGGCTGACAGACACCACATTTTCCATATCGGAAACATCGACCCAGTACAGGGTATCACCGGAAACACGGAGCAAACCATTGTTTCGCTGAGACCAAACCATGGCATCGCCGCTCCAGCCATAGGCATCAAAGCCGGCATATTCCACGATGTTGGTGATCTCATCGTTTTCATCCAGGTTAAAGCGAACCAGGGTGTACTCGTAATCCATGTTGTCGCCATTGACATAGAAGTTGCCTGCATAGTCGATGGCAAGAGCTCCGGAACAATTGGTATATTCACCCGTCAGGTCAGAGTTGGGATAGATGGAATCCAAGGTGGAAACTACAGCAACTTCCGCGGTACGCATATTCACACGTATCAGTTCGTAGGTAGCCACATAATCCCAGCCGCTGACAAAGCCGGCTTCAAACCGCAGACCGTACAGGAAACCATCGGCATAGTTGAAGGCCAGAGCGGTAGTCTGTCCATCACAGGAACCGATCAGTTCACCCTGCAGGGTGCTGGCATCCAGCTTGTACAGGTTGGTGGAGTACACAGGATTATAGTCCTCATCATAGTCCTCAACCTTGGTAGCAACATAGATGGATCCGCCACGGTACGCGGAAGCAACGATTTCGCCCTCCAGTTCCATAGCATCCACAACCTGGTTGGCATCCTCGGGAGAGCCAGCGTCCATCAGCAGCCAGTAGGGATCGGAATAGGCAAACAGTGTGCCGCTTACAGCGGAAATATTCACTGTGCAAATCTGCTCATAGACAGTGCCGTCATCCAAAGTGCACTTGACCAGGATGTCCGCGGCGCCGATACCCTTTGCCACAACGATACCATAGGCAGAAACTGTAGCGACAGCTTCATTCAGGCTCTCATAAGTAATATCGCCCAGTTTTGCGTTGTAGGGGCTGGGATTCACAATAATGCTTGCATTCTGTCCGACGGTCAGATACAGGTTGGAATTGCGCAGTGTAATACCGGCAAGTTCGGCTTCCGGAATAATGTCCTTACCGGAGTCCCAGGGTTTGAACAAGCCAACCAATTCGGCATTATGCTCCGTATAGGTCAGGTTGATAATATCACCATTGGACTTATCCATAGTCAGGAACGCGGAAACACCGACCTGGCCCTGATAGGCGGCCCAATACAGCGTATTGGTAGCATGGTCCACAGTCATGGACTGGGTATATGCGGCAACCCAATACTTGGCTTCCGTTTCCTGGATGCAGGTGGCTTCGTAGGAGCCGTAACCATAGTTCTCGGTGGTGGCAACAGGCTCCTTATTGATGGTGTACAGCTTGCCATTTTCGTAGTTACCGGTGTACAGAACACCTTCGTTATCGCAAGCCAGAGTCAGTGCCAGGAAGCTCTCCCCTTCCGCGGGGAAGATCTTACCAAGAATGGTCAGATCACCGGTATGAATATCCAGACTCAGCAGAATGTTGGTCTCGCCTTCAGGGAAGTAGTTATTCTCGTAGGCGTTGGCCAGCATATACATGGTGTCGGTGGTATAGTCATACGCCATATCCAGCGCGATCATCTTCAGCGGGAAATAAGTGCCGTCACGGCCGGGCCATTCGTAGACGATGGTATTCATGGCTCTTTCGGAACCGAAGTCAATGCGCTCCCAGGTACCGGCCTTCATGGTAAACAGGGTATTATACTCGTTCTTTCCTGCCTGCGCGCCGAAAATGTAGCCATCGACATACTCAGCGGCAAAGACGGTGGGTTCACCGGAGTTGGGCTGAGAAGTATGCTGACGCATAGATGCAGGATCATCGAAGGAGTACCAGCCATTGAGCTGATCCGTGGTGTAATAGGTGGTTTCCGTGGTCACAGTGCTGTAACGGCGGAAAGCGAAGAATGTATCCTCGGGCAGACCCTCTTTTTCCATGTTGGACAGCTCGTAGTAGCTCTCGTTGCAGCCATAGTCACACAGAACGATCTGGAAGGTGGCATCACAGTCGGTGATATCCAGGGTGACAGTAGCCTTTTCACCGTCAACACCGGGGGTCTTGGTGTTCACAGGCACATATTCGTATGCGCCGCCGCCAACAGTGGTAAGCACGATGGCCGCGATATCATAGTTATCTTCCACATCGAAGGTCACATAGTTGCGGCCATTTTCGGTGTGATAAACCATGGAATCCAGATCCATCTTGGGTGCCTGCAGGTCGATAACAACAGGAATCTCGATGGTATCGTCGGCATAGTTGATATCGGGAATCGGGACGCCGTATTCATTGATGTAGACATCATCCAGTTCGCCGTCATCCAGGTAGCCGCGGATCGTCAGTGTCAGATGCTGCAGATCTTCGACCTCCAGATTGCCGTTATCGTCGTAGAATGTATAAGGCATACAACCGCCATCGGTGTAGATGATGGGCATAGCCATGCCGTAAGCAGACCAATAATAACCCTTTCTGGCGTAAGGATAGTATTCATAGAACATCTTTTCGCCGGTGGCATCATCGGTCCAGGTGAAATCCAGCAGCTCCGCGGAGCGCAGCAAGCTGACATAGATTTCATTGATATAATCATAGTAACCGTCGCCATTGGGGGACAGAACATTATGCTCGGGATCGTACTCTTCCTCCACATAGGGGTTCATACCCAGGCCACCGCCGCCGGTATCGCCCAGAGTGGCGAACAGAACGTGCAGATAGCGGTTGTATTCAACAGTTTCGGCATCTTCATAATACCAGCCGGTATCGAAGACAGGCGCCTCTTCCCAGCTTCCATAGAAGCCGACAAAGGGCAGGCTCAGATCCACAGCGCCCTCAGACTCGGCATAGGCACGGATAAAGCCCTCAGCATAGACACCATTTTCGTAATGGGCATCCATGTAAGCCATATCTTCCTCGGACAGCTGGATGGTAACCTTGACGGAAACGCTGCCACCGGCAGGAACAGTCACGGTGTTCTGTGCCTGGATGGCATCGAGAACGGTTTCATACAAATACTGCGCATCGCGGGTATCGATGGTACCATCATCATTGAAGTCCAGAGCCATATCAGCATCGGCAGCGATCAGGCCATTGACGCAATCGAGGACGTACTGGACATCATCCATGTCGGAAACACCATTGCCGTCAAAGTCGAAGCCGGACAGGATAGCGCTATTGGGGAAGGCGAAGGAAACATCGCCGGACAGATATCTGCCTTCTTCACCGAAGAATTCCGCGTCGCCAAAGCCCTCCAGAAGCAGGTACTGGTCGGTCATGAGGATACCGTCGAGGATATAGACCTGCTCGGCATCGGTCAGGTTGTTCATCTGGAATTCGAAGGTGAATGTACCGGTGCGGTCGGGATCATCACCCATGGAAGCCTTAGGCGTCCACTCACCCGTTTCCTTCTGATAGCTGGTCAAATATACAGGGCTGGTCACAGCGCTATAAACATTTGCATAACCGGCGCCCTGGGTTCTGGGAGAATAATGAATACCGTTGGGAGCCAGCATGGGCTCAGCGGTACACATAACCAGAGATTCAACGATGGTATGATACTCCGCGCCGGTCAGATCGGGATACTGCTTATGCAGGTATTCCAGAACCAACGCGCTCATACCGGCGATATGGGGACAAGCCATGGAAGTACCACTCATGGTGCCATATTCGCCATCGGTGAAACAGGAGTAGATGTTACCGCCGGGTGCGGTCACATCGGGCATAAGCTGCAGATCAGAGGTGACACCCCAGGCAGAGAAGTCACTCATCAGGCCACCGTTGCCATTCTTAATGGGGGTTTCGGTGCCCCAGGGATGAATCGTAACAGTGCCGATGCCATCGACAGCGGCATCCTTCAGTCGTTGACCGTCGGCCTTACACACAAATACATGGGGCAGATAGCCGCCATCATACATACTGACCAAGGCGCCTTCCACGTTATCGTAAACGATCAGGGCAATAGCGCCATTATCAAAGGCGTTCTTTTGCTTGGTGGGGAAATCAATCACACCACGTTCCACAACCGCGACACGGCCGGCAACATTCAGGCCTTCGTAGTCAGAAACATCACCGATACCAGGCACCAACACATACTCGTAAGTGCCGGTAAGGGCGGCAAAGTTGCCGTAGGTAACATCCACATAAGGCATCTTGTGCTCGCCAACGGTGAAATAAGGCATCATCACATAGTGGTTTTCGGAGCTGGCAACGCTGGTTGCGCCCAGATATGTAGAGGGAGAGTTCACAATGCCCGTGTCGGGATCGGAGGTGTAGTTCAGGTTGCTTCCCTGATTGTTACCGATCGCGGAGGAAGGAATATTACCCGCGGCAACAGCCAGCATCACATCGGTTTCCAGAACACGACCATAAACCCGTTCAACCAGGGCAGAGTCAACAGTAAAGCCGGCGGGAGCGCCAAGGCTCATGTTGATGACATCAACACCCAGCATCAAAGCATCCTCTACGGCAGCAAGAACGATATCCGTGGTGGCGCCGTTGGGATTCTGACCGAACACCTTCATAATGACGAGCTGGGCATCGGGAGCTACGCCCACAACAGAAGTAGTATCCAGCTTGTTGGCGGCGGCAATACCGGCAACGTGGGAACCATGGTCACCCTGATCGTCGTAATCATGGGTCACATCAATACTGTTGTCAGCATAGTTGAAGCCAAAGGGAACCTTTTCATTTACATACAAGTCTTCAGCAGTCAGCTTGATGGGGCTGGAGTTGTTGTAAAGTCTATAAGCATTCAGCTGCGGCAGGATATCGGCAATGTACGAAAGATCCATGGAAGCGCCTGCGGGAGCGTCCACAAAGGAAGGATGGTCCAGATCCAGACCGGTATCGATGACAGCGATGACCATACCGGTGCCGGTGTAACCCAGTTCTTCCCAGGTCTGAGCGGTACCAAAGGTTTCGGAGGTAGCATACATGGAGGGCGAATAGGAGCTCTCATGACCCTCAGGCGCATAGTACTCGGTACACACAACAGCCTCGAGAACACCGTCGATCTGACGGATGGCTTCCAGGGTACCGTAAGGCACAGTGATAGCCAGACCGTTCATGGCAACGGTGTAATTATAGTTAACACCCTCGGTGCGCAGGGCAAGACCAGAATCGACCACGATCTGCTCGATCTTGGCAGCAACATGGGCCTGCACAATTTCCAGCTTCTCCATATCGGCAGCAACCTGCTCACCGAATGCGGTAATCTGGTTGGGAGTATAGCCCTGTTCCAGCAGACACTCGCCTTCCAGCTCCACAAGGATACGGACCATGTCCTTATCGTCATAAAGAGCGTCCAGGGTTTCAATATTCTGATCAATTTTCAGATCCAGAATGTTGCTGAAAACTTCTTTCACAGTTCCAATGAAGGAATCGTCTTCACCCTTTACAACATAGTCGCCGGTAAGAATATCCTTAATATTGGAAAGAATGCCGGTGCTGTTTTCATCGTCTTCACCCTTGATCACAGCAACAGACTGAGCGGGCAGAACAGAAAGCATCAAAGCAAAGACCAGCAGCATGGAGAACACACGGCAGACCTGTCTGGTCTTTCCGTTGCGAATCAGAGCGACGACCATCGCAACCACACCGCCAACAGAAAGCAGCAGAACGATCATCCACACACCGATGCTGCCAGGCTCACTGGTATCCGGGTTGTAGCCGGAAAGCTCCAGGGCATCAATGGCATCGTTCAGAGCCTTGGTAGCAGCATCCACTTCTTCCTGCGTAGCGGCAGCATTGGCCAAAACAGTCTTAGCAGCAGCCAGAGCGTTCTGCATGGCAGCAAAGGTTTCTTCTGTATACAGCTTGGCATCCAGCTTCTCAGCTTCGGCAATTGCAGCCTTCAGATCAGTCATGTCGGCAGAGCCGGCAACACGCAATGCGGCCATGGCATCATTCAGCGCCTTGGTGACAGCATCCACCTCAGCCTGGGTAGAATCCGCATCAGCCAGAACAGCAATCGCCTGAGTCAGCGCGGCATCCACAGCGGCATAGCTGTCGGCGGTATAGGCGGAAGCATCCAGCGCCTGTGCCGCGGCAATGGCGTTTTCCAAAGCGGTGGTATCCGCAGGCGCATTGTAGCCGACGGTAACAGCATCACCCGCCACAGCTACTTCGCCCTCAGCAGCAAAGATACCATCAGATTCCACGGTATAGGTCAAATCCTTGGTGCTGCCTTCCGCGATCTCCAGGGTCAGGGAAAGCATCAAGGTCTTTTCAGCAGTCAATTCACTGCCGACCCATGCCAGGGCTACGGTGCCGTTTTCGGCATCATTCACACTTTGTACGGCATAAGCGTCGGATGTCTGCACATCCACAAGGGACAAAACTTCGGCATCATAGCCAACGGTAAAGCGACCGTTGGTAACGCCGGCAGCGCCCTCGAGATAAACAGCAACGGTGACGCTGCCTCTGCCGATGGAAACCTGCAGGGAAAGCGCGCTACCATCATTCTCAGCGGCGGATACGGTCATAGCCATGGAAAGTACCATGACCAGGGCCAGGAGAAGCGCGAAAAGTCTCTTTTTCACTAAGTCGTCATCCTTTCTTTTTTCTGAAATCGCAAATAATAAAGTCATAGGCGTTGCGTGAAAGCGCACAATGACTAATATCCAAATTTCGTGTTGTATAGGAAATCAAGGCTTACAGAGAATTTCCAGAATCGTATCAAGCGCTTGATAAAAAGCCCGCATATCCCCATCGGTCATATTTTCCAACATATCCCGGAAATAGGAGGCGTAATCAACTAAAAAAATATCGATAAAAGTCCTTCCCGCATCTGTAAGGTTTAGCCGGATCACACGCCGGTCTACCAAATCGTTGTTGCGAAAGACATAACCAGATTTCACCAAGTCGTCTGCCAGTTTGGTAGCCTGTTGCTTACTCATTTGCATCCAGTCTGTTAACTCAGACAGGTCATAGCACCAAGCCTTTCCAGACCATGAAGCGCGTAATAGATATTCACTTCATTTTTCTGATCAAGAAGCTGGTGGAAAGGCTTGTGCACCCGGAAATACCAGGTAGGAATCACATCCATCAACTTCGTTTGTACTTGAGTAATATCGACCGGACTGATAGATACCTCCTACAAACACAGAAATCGCAGCAAAAGAATCCAAAAACGTAAATAGTACACAAACAAAGATAGTACACTATTGATAACTAGATTGGCATATCGCAAACGATAAGTCAAGCAATATCTTTCTATATTTCCAGTATCTGAAAAAAGCATATTCCTTGACACAGCATAAACATTATATGGTAGTCACACAAGAAAGTCAATACAATATCACGTACCAATTGTTATGATTGCACAGAAACCGCCAGATTTTTCCTCCGGTTTTTATTGACAAATCCCCAGACAGATGCTATTATTTAAAGTGGAAATTTGGGGACATATCCCCATCCCAATATCAAATCATGGTACTGTCCGCCAGTCGAAAATCACCGATGACCGGGGTATCCTCTGAAAAATGTGGAGGTTAAGTATTATGGCAAACGAATATCCCCTGAATGTTAAAACCCCCCGCTCCGTTACTTATGTGACCCGCAATGTGCCCGAAGTGACTGTTGAGCAGCGTGAGCGCGCCCTGAAGGCCACCCACTACAATGAGTTCGCCTTCCCCGCCGGTATGCTGACCGTCGATATGCTGTCCGACTCCGGCACCACCGCCATGACCGACGCACAGTGGGCTATGATGTTCCTGGGCGACGAGAGCTACGGCCGCAATAAGGGCTACTACGTTCT
>JAZOBI010000053.1:0-11126 GCA_045595885.1 Faecousia sp.
CAATTACTATACGAAACTCCCCAACCATCCGGTTGGGGAGTTTTTTGCGATGTGAGGGATAAACTGGGGTTTTTCGTGCAGTTGAAAATCCCCGACCGGACGGTCGGGGATTTTTGCTTATTCAAATGCTCCATATGAAAATAATAAATTCAGATCCACATCGCCGTCAATGCCGGCTACACTGCCGCTGTTGGTATATTGCCACATATCTACCCGGTAGGGATAGGTCATCTGCGTAGAGTACATGGCCAGCCAGAAGGGATAGCCCTGCTGCTGCATTTGCACCAAATCCAGCAGCCGGCTGGACAGGTCAATGTTGAAATATACCATGGGCTCATACCCGGCCTTCCGAATGGCCTCGCAGAAGGCGATGGCGCAGGCGTTGAGGGTTTGGGCATCCACCTGGGCGGTGCGGGTAGTTTCCCCGATGGGCTCCCAGTCAAAAACTACCGGAAGATCCAGCGCCATGCCGTCCAGCTGCTGCAGGACAAAAGCCGCTTCTTCCAGTGCTTCTTCCACGGAAATGGCTTGGGAGAAGAAGTACGCGCCAACCATCAATCCGTTTTCTTTGGCGCCTGCCACATTGGTCCGCCACATGGAGTCCTCACAGATATCGCCTACCATGTAGCCCCGGTAGCCGATCCTTACCATCACAAATTTCACATCGGTGCCGGCAACCTGTGCCCAATCAATGATACCCTGATGGGAAGACACATCAATGCCCAGGATGCTCTTGCCGGAAATGCAGGTGAGATAGCCGTTGTTGCAGGCAAAATCACCGGAGTTGTAGGGATTTGCCCGCAGGGTCGGTTCCGGCGGCTGGGTTTCCCGCGTGTCCTGAGAGACTGTGCTATCGGTGGTTTCCGGTGCTTCCATATCGCATTGGGTCATGATCAAAACCACCGCCACCAGCAGCAAAATGGCCACCGCCATCGTGAAAATACCTGCCAGCATCTCAGCCTTTTCCCGGTTTTTTACACCTCCGGCCATGGAATCCCCTCCTTTTCCGGATTTTCTGCCATTATAGCATAAATCCCCCGGAACGCAAAGACTAATTTAACGGGATGCCGTTTTGCTAGCTTATTTTGTCAGAGTATTCAGCGGAGGCCGGTGTTTCTTCTTCCCAGGGGATGGAGGCCTGGACGCTGGATTCCTGCTGCAGCTGCCGCAGCCGGTTGTAGGCATTCAAGCCCACATGGAGCTCGTAGATCACTGCCAAATGCAGCAATCCCTCAAGCAAACAGCTGGCCGGTGATTCCAAAAACACAAAGGCGAAAACCGCCAAAATGACAGTGTCTACAATCACCAGGATCATGCCCACCTTCAGCCAGGCGATCCGCTTTTTTGCCTGCCACCAAACCAGCAGCCATGCGACCAGCAGCACCGCAGCCAGAATCAGACCGGTAACGGTGTAAGTTGCGATGGCGTAGCCGTCAAAATAGTAGCCCATCATGGTCAGATAGTAGGGAAGCGCCGCGCAATAGGGGATAAACACGGTGGCATTGGTCAGCAGCAGAAGCAGATTCACCGCAGTTGTGAGCACAGTTGCCAAAAGCATATACTGGGCAGTGGAATGTTGCCGTTCCAGCGCGGAAATTTCGTTGCTTTGGTACATAGTTTTCTCCGTTATGCCCGGTAAACGACCTTGCCGTCCACAATGGTGACCCAGGCCTCACCGCCGATATTCTTCAGCGGATCTGCCGCCCAAATTACTACGTCGCCGTCCTTGCCCGGCTCCAGGGAACCCACCCGGTCGCCGATGCCGATGGCGTTGGCGGGGTGGATGGTGATGGCCTTCCAGGCTTCTTCCATGTCAAGACCTGCGTTGGCCGCCAGACCGGCGCACATGGGCAGGTACTGCAGCGGGATCACCGGCGCGTCGGTGATGATGCTGATCTTTACGCCGGCGCTCTGAAGAACCGCCGGAGTGGTGAAGCTCTTGTTGCTCAGTTCAATCTTGCTCTTATTGCCCAGGCTGGGGCCGATAAAGGCCCACAGGCCTTCTTCCGCCAGTTCATCGGCGATCAGCGCGCCGTCGGTACAGTGATCCAGGGTAATGTCCACGCCAAATTCCCGGGCGATGCGGATGGAAGTAAGAATGTCGTCTGCCCGATGGGCGTGAGCCTTGAGAGGAATCTCGCCCTTCAGTACCGGGATCATGGCTTCCAGCTTCATGTCAAAGCCGGGATTTTTGCCATTTTCCTTATCTTCCATGTACCGCTTGGTCTTAAACAGCAGTTCCCGCAGCAGCGCGGCGGTACCCATGCGGGTCATGGGTGCTTTTTTGCCACCCTGGCCGTAGCAGCGCTTGGGATTTTCGCCGAAGGCGCATTTCATGGCTACGGGATTTTTGATGATCATTTTGTCCACCCGCTTGCCGGAAAGCTTGATGGCAACAAATGTGCCGCCCACCACATTGGCGCTGCCGGGGCCGGTGCAGGCCGCGGTGACGCCGCCCTGCAGGGCGTTGCCGAAGGCTTCATCCATAGGATTGATGGAGTCGATGGCCCGCATATGGGGTGTAATGGGATCCACGATTTCATTGTAGTCCATGCCTTCCCAGCCCATGGCCTCGTTGTCCAGACCGATATGGCAGTGGGCGTCGATGCAGCCGGGGGTCACCAGGCGACCCTGGGCGTCGATGACGGTGGCGATTTCCGCGGGAAGATTTTCTCCGACGGCCAGAATTTTGCCGTCATCGCCAATCAGTACGCAGCCGCAGGCAAGATCTTCGCCTGCCATGGTTTTGATGTATCCGTTTTTGATCAGCAGCATTTAATTTTCCTCCTTGTAGTCCATCAGCACTTCGTACAGTGTGCCGGTGGCGCAGTTTTCGGTTCGGGTTTTTTCGCAGGTGGCGATAAATTCTTCATAAGTGCAGGTGGAAACATTGCACTTAAGGTCTTCGTTTTCCGTAATGGCCTTCATCTGGCAAGTGTAAACACCCCAGGAGGATGTCCACCAGCCGGTAACGCAGGTTTTGTAATTCCAAATGGTCCAGGAATAGTTCCGCCCGTCATACAGTTCCAAAGCGTTTTCCCAGGCCTGCTTGTCCTCGAAACAAGTAAATTCACCAATCAGCACCGGCACATCGTAGTCCCGGCCGATGTTCCAGAAATCATGGTAGGCATACAGCACATCATAGGGCAGAATGTTGGTCCACCAGTTGTACCAGTGGTATTCATACTGCACATTTTCCCAGCCGTATTCCTTGGGGTCCGGCAATTTACCGAAATCCCAGCAGCCTTCCATGGTGATCACATGGTTGTCGTTATTTTCCCGGATGGTGTCGTAGATTCTGTCAAAAATATCCCAACATTCTCTGGTGGTGGGGCCTGCATATTTGTAAGTAGGTTCATTGAGAATGTCATAGGTGGCGATCCATTTGCCCAGCTCCGGCTCCGTAACCGTGTAATGGTAGGACACCAGATCCCACAGCGCCACGACGGAGTTTACATAATCTTCGTTGGTCCAGAACCCGGCATAGCCGACCTGATCCGTGCCGGAGTGTTCATAGCCGTTTTGGCTGCCGGGAGCGCCATGCAGATCCAGCACAATGTACAATTCATATTTGGCTGCCATGGTCATAAACCAATCCAAATAGGCAAAGGCATCTTCCTCGCTTTTCAGCGTCAGATCATCCTGGAGAATATTGCGCCAGTAGAAGGGCAGGCGAATGGTGTTCAGCGCCAGGTCCTCCTTGATAATTCGGAAATCCTCTTCCGTGAAGAAGCAGCTCCAGTAATACGCCATCAGCTCGTCAATGTCATAGCTCTCCAGGTTGGGGTTGCTTTCCAGACCGGAGCGGAACTGTTCCTCCGTAAATTCCGGGTACTGGATATTGCCGCCATCATCTTTGACATAGCTGCCATCGGCGTTTTTCAGCGGCTCCAGCGAAAACAGGCTCATCCAGCCCTCCTGCAGCAGGATCTGCCCGGCATTGACACCGATCAGCTGCAGCGCGTTGCCCTGCGCATCATACAGGCTTCGACCGGATGCCTGCACCAATCCGGTGTGATTTTCCACAGAAGAAGCCTGCTCCGGGATTTTGTAGGTCTTGGAATGGATGAACAAGCCACCCAACGCGATACCCAGCAAAATTACCACCGTCAGCAGAACCAAAAGAATTGGTTTCCATACTTTTTTCAACTTCGTCGCCTTCTTTCTGTTATGCAATACAAATAGTATACAGGACGATCACCGGTTCTGTCAATCAAAGGCAAAGGCAAAATATTCCGGCGCGGATTGACCATCCAGGCTGTGATACATGGCAAAACAGCCCTCGCCCGGAACCCGGAAAACCCCGGATTTTGCCCCCAGAGCCGCCAATATTTGGGGCGCTTTTCTGTGATTGCCCAGCAACTCCGCGGCAAACAGCTCGCTTCCTGTGGAAGCCGCCGCCAAAAGGAAATCGTCACCGCTGTAAAACCGGTAAAACTGGGACAAAAATCGCAGATTTTCGAACTCCTGGATCACACCGCCGGCAGGCAGAAGCATCCGCCGCAGCCGGGCATATTCCTCTGCGGAAATCTGCGTGACCGCGGCAGCTGCTTCCCCGGCGGCGCAGGCGGATTCCTCTATTCCGCCGAAGTTTACATAACCCATTTTGCCGTACATTTCCCGCAACCCGCCATCGCCGGGAACCAGCATGACCCCGGCATAGCCTTTTTTCGCCAGATCATCGTGGATATGCTCCATCAGCATTCGGCAAAGCCCTTTTCCCCGGTGTTCCGGCGCCGTTGCCACCGCGTAAACATAGGCGGCTCGTTTTCCGGAAAACTCCACATCAAACCAGTAAGCCGCCGCCAGGAGGGAATCTTCCGCCACCACGCAGAAGCATCGCTGCGGCGCGAAAGCCACGGCAAAAAAACGATCAATGAAGGCGTTCTCGTCAGCAAACGCCGCGTTCCAAAGCTGTTTCATCCCGGGGATCTGTACCGGGGAAGGGTGCTCAATCTTCATCGTAGTCCTCCCAAAGCCGGGCCCAGCATTTTTCCGCCAAATGATCGGGACAGTAGGAAAGCTTTGCCTGCCTCAGACCCTCCAGACCCATATCCTCTTCCCGGTCCAGATAGCGGATCTGGGGATACTTATCCCGCAGATACCGGGCAAATTCCTGGTTGATGGCGGTGTAAGCGCCGTCGGCATCCTCCATGGCCTTTTCAAAGTGAATATCCATGGTAATGTCCGACAGGGGAGAAGCCATGGTAAAGGCCAGCACCCGGTCGCCATCGTATAGCACCATGCCGTCCAGACCCAGTGCTTCATAATACTTGAAAGCCCGGTTCAGAGCGGTTTGCTCCAGATGGAAGTTGGCCTGGGGATCCTTCAAAAGCCGCAGACGGTACCATTCGTCGGCCATATTTTTCACGGCCTCCAAATTGGCCGGGGTCAGAGGCTCGGTGCGCCAGGCGGGATACAGAAGGCGGAACCGGTTGATATGGTTGCGCTTTTTCTGAAATTTGCGACCCTTCAGATCCGCCAAATCGTCGATGCTGTACACATAGTCAAAGCTGCTGCGGTCACATTGCATCCGGAATTTTCCGGGATAGTAATGCTCCAGTGTGGCCATATTCGCTTCGTTCAAACCGGTAATGCAGCAGGGGATACCGCGCTGACGGGCATCGGCAATGATGGCATCCAGCACCGGCAGAATCTCCCCCTGTCCAACCGGGAAGGGATAGACAGCCTTTCGGTCAAACTGGGAGAAAAACACCCAGTATCCGTCCACAAACGCGGCGTGCTGCCGACCCCAAATGCACAGATTGGAAAAGGAGTATTCGCAGTTTTTTCGACTTTGGAGCAACGCCGGCACCAGTTCACTGCGCATATCCGGCCGAATTCGTTCAAAATTGATCATACTATCTTCCTTGCTTTGTAAATTGCGGTTTATCGCTCTGTTTGAATATTGTCGCCCCACAGGGGCGACCATTTTCCGTTTTCCAACAGAACGATAAGCGAAAATTTGAAATCGGTCTGCGGTAATTATACCACAGACCGATTCATTTCTCAATCCCTTTTCTTGGTCAGCAGCATGGCCACCGCCACCGCGGTGATGCCGCCGACCAGCTTGCCGACAATCATGCTCACCAGCATATCCGGCGCAAAGCCGGCGGTGAAGCCCAAGTGATCGCCGAACACGAAAGCCGCCGACACGGCAAAAGCGATGTTGACCACCTTGCCCCGGCTGTCCATGTCCTTGACCATGCCGAAGGTGGCGATGGAGTTGGCCAGGCTGGCGATCAGACCTGCGGCGGCGGTTTCGTTGATGCCCAGCAGCTTTCCTGCTTTCATCAGCGGCTTTTCCAAAATCCGGGTCACGGCAAATACCAGTGGGAATGCGCCGGCAAGTACAATGGCGATGGCACCCACAGTGGCAAAGCCCTCCGAAATCGGCGCCATGCCGCCGATGATGGCAAATCCCGTCAATTCCTCCACAATAGCCGCCGCCAAGCCTACCGTGATCAGCGCGGTGATGATTTTTCCGAATACCGTAAAGCCTTTGATCATGGCTCTTTCCGCTTTCCATAGCCCCAGCACGATCAGCGCCGCGATCAGTACGATGGGAATCAAATTCCGCAGCACCATCATAACCGGAAATCCGGCCACCAATCCGCTGACAAAAATGCCGATGGGAATAGTCACAATGCCGCAAAGTACGCCCTTTGCCAGAGCCGGCCGATCCTCCGGCTCCAGAATACCCAGGGCTACCGGGATGGTAAATACGATGGTGGCGCCCAGCATGGAGCCGGTGATCACGCCGCCCAGGGCAGCCGCCTGGGGGTCGGTTGTCATGGCTTGCGCCAAGGCACCGCCGCCCATGTCGCAAGCTAAAATGGTGCCTGCGAACATGGCGGGATCCGCCCCCAAAAAGGTAAATACCGGCACGATTACCGGCTCCAGCACCTTGGCCAGTACCGGCGCCAGGGAGATTACACCCACCATAGCCAGCGCCAGGGAGCCCATAGCCAGAATGCCTTCTTCAAAGGGCTTGCCCAGCTCGAAGCGGTTGCCGAAAATCCGATCCAGGGCGCCAAGAACAGCAAATACGGCCATGATCCAAATGATGATTTCATAAGCGCCCATGGTCATCCTCCCGGTCCAAAATTGCCACGATCACCGCGTCCAGCGGCGCTTCCATGCAGTAGCGGGCGGCAGAAGTCCCGGTGACCAGCAATACCCGGTCGCCGGGCCCGGCTCCCACCTGGTCGGCCGCCACAATTTCCTCTGTGCCGGTGCGTACGATCAAAAACGTATGGCCGGACAGGCAGCTGGCCTTCCGGGTGGCCCACACCGAAGCAGCCACGGTTCCTATTTTCAAATTCGTTCCTCCATATCGTAAGATAAATTGTTGTTTACACATACACCCTACGGCACCATCGTAGTGTAAACAACCATTTACCCTTCCAAAATTTCCCTTGCCAATGGGGTCAGTACCGCACCGGGGCCGGGCCGTTGGCCGTTACGGCGCATGGTTTTGGCTTCCTCTGCCGTAACCAGTCGCCGCTGAGAGCCGTCGGTGAACACCACACCCCAGTTTTTCAGCTCTCGCTGAGCAGCGGCCAGGGCGGTGGCCAGCGCCCGGTTTTGGGGCGCCTGGGGAAGCCCCGGGGTGTATAGATACACAGGTTTTCCTGCCGCCAAAGCTTCCAGCACAGTTTCGTCGGAGAACCGCAGCAGCTGCGATAAAGTCAGCGAGCCGATGACGACGGCCTCAAAGGGCGGCTCCGCAACATAAGAAAAGCCCAGTTCCAACGGTGGATTTCCTGTTAAATACGCCCGTTTCACGGCAAAATCCGCCCCCAATCGCCATTTTTCATGGCACAGGCGTTGGCTTCGTCAAAATCCAGATGGGCGCTGTCGGCATAATCGGGGCTGACGCGCACCACCACATTCCCGAAAACAAGGGGCCTGTCCGTAAAGGTTTGCAGCCGGATGATTTGCTTGTCAGCCACGCCGAACCGGACGGCGGATTCCGGTGTCAGATGCAAATGCCGCTGGGCGGCGATCACCCCTTCCCGGAGGGAAACCGTACCTTCTTCACCCACCAAAATGATCCCCGGCGTGCCGGCCACATCTCCGGATTGACGGATGGGCGGCGTGATGCCCAAATGCTTGCCATCGGTGAGGGATATTTCCACCTGAGCGGAATTTCGGGCAGGCCCAAGCACCGCCACATTGTAAAATTTTCCTTTGGGACCCTGCAGGGTAACCCGTTCTTTTGCCAGGTATTGCCCCGGCTGGGAGAGTGACCGCTGAGGCGTCAGCGGATGGCCGAAAAGGGCCAGCGCCTGCTGGGCGGTGACGTGTACATGGCGCCCGGAGGCTTCCAGGGGGATAAAGACTTTTTCCAGCACAGTTTGGACCAGAGCTGTCATCGTGTTCTCATTCATAATGCATCCTTTCCACGATAAATGGTTGTTTACAGCGCCGCAGGCGCATCCCTTCTCCCTGGGAGAAGCGATTGCGGCTGTGCCGCTGATCGTGTAAACAACCATTTATCCTTCGATCTTTGCCTGAATCATTAGAATATAGATGGCGCTGCTGATACGGTTCAGCGCTTGCAGCAGGTCATTCCGGCTGTCGCCAAAGGCATGGTCGGCAGCCAATTCCGCCTCCCGGGCGGCGCAACGGCAGCAATTGAGCCGCAAAACTGCTTCGCCGTCCGTATATTCCGGCATAAAATGGGGAATTCCGTAATATTTTTGAGGATTGTGGGAGTGTTGCCGCAGTTCCTGTGCAGAAAGGCCCAAAAGAGAGTCCATGCTTGCCGGTTCCTGCAGAACCTCCCAACGGATCATACTTCTTGCCAATGCCAAAATTTCACCCACTTTGGGCTGCAACCGTTTTGGCACAGCCGCCTGCGTCAGCAAAAGCTGGGATTGGAGGGTGTCCATTTTGCCCCGGAAAGCGATGACCGGATGGGTCTTCGGCACCAGAATATTTCCGCGCAAATGGGTGTAATGTTCCGGCTTTTCCCGAAAAACGGCACCGTTTTCCAGGCGGTATTCCTCAGTTTTTGCCTGCTGGGCAGGTAAAATATCAATTCGCTCCCGTGTTAGAAAATCCCGGGCGGAGGGGGTCAGGGTGTCTTCTTTTCCCAGAAAAAACACCCGTTTTCCCTCCCAATTGCGAATATTCGACCTTACATTCTCCTCCGAGTAGAGCATTTATTTGCCGGTGCCGGGGGTTTGTGAAAGCCGGCCCTTGGGCAAAATGGCATCCACTTCCGTGTGAGGGCGGGCGATGACGTGGACGGAGATCAGTTCACCCACCTTTTCCGCTGCGGCAGCGCCGGCATCGGTAGCGGCCTTCACGGCGCCCACATCGCCACGGACCATGACGGTTACCAGACCGCCGCCCACCTGCTCCTTGCCCACCAGCTGTACATTGGCGGATTTGACCATGGCATCGGCGGCTTCAATGGCGCCGATAAGGCCCTTTGTTTCGATCATACCTAAAGAATTGGTGTCCATATTTTTCATATTCCTTTCCTTATTTCAGTCTTTCCAGAATCTTGGCCGTAAGGATTTCCAAAAGATTGCTGTCGAATTTAACGGATTGGGGTTGCTTTTTGTTGTCCCATGCCACCATGCGGATGTTGATCAGATCCATGGGGGAGATGTTTTGGGAACTGCTGCTGCCGCCTACGGCACCGCAGCCCAAGGTCAGGGCAGGGAAGAGGCCAGTGCTGTAGCCGATGCCGCCCAGCGCCGCAGGCGTGTTGACTAGAAAGCGGGACACGGGAATTTCCGATGAAAACCGGGTAATGGCGTCTGTGTCCTGACAGTGCATACAAAATGTGTGTCCGCTGCCCTCGTGAGAGAGAATCTCCAGGGATTTTCGCAAAACCGCATCCGCATCCGGTTCCACAAAAAACGCCAGAACAGGACACAGTTTTTCCATGGAGTAGGGGTGTTTTGGACCCACTTTATCCGCTTCCGCCACCAAAATTTTGGTGTCGGACGGCAGGTCGAAACCGGCGATTTTGGCAAGATGCAGCGCAGATTTTCCCACCACGTCAGGGCTCAAACCGCCGTTTGGTTTGAACAGCAGCTTACCCAGCGCGTGCGCCTCATCTGACGACATGAAATAAAAACCCTTGCGCTTCGCCACGGTACGCACTTTTTCAGCAGTGGCATTTTCCACGATTATGCTCTGTTCCGAGGCGCAAACCGTGCCAAAATCGAAGTTTTTGGACTGCAGGATACAATCGGTTGCATACTCCACATCCGCACTGGGATGGATATAGGCCGGGCCGTTGCCGGCGCCGACGCCGATGGCGGGTTTGCCGGAGGAGTAAGCGGCGCGGACCATGCCGGGACCGCCGGTGGCCAAAATCAGTTTCGTTTCCGGGGCGTGCATCAGTTCCTCGGTGCCGGTCATGGAGGCCAGGGTCAGGCAGGAAATGCTGCCTGCCGGCGCGCCGGCTTTTTCTGCCGCCGCGGCCAGGATCCGGGCAGCCTTCAAAGTACATTCCAGCGCTTTGGGGTGGGGAGAAATGACGATGGCATTGCCGGATTTGAGGGCTATGATGGCTTTATAGCAGACAGTGGAGGTGGGATTGGTGCTGGGTACGATGGCGGCGATGACCCCCACCGGTACACCGATCTGCCATAGTTTGCGCTGGGGATCCTCCTTTAATACGCCCACGCATTGCATCCCGCGGACAGATTCCAGAACGGTTTCCGAGGCAAACCGATTTTTGATGGTTTTGTCTTTGGCGTTGCCGAAGCCGGTTTCCCGGACTGCCAGTTCCGCCAATTGCCCGGAAGCCAGGGAAAAGGCCTGGCTCATGGCTTCCGTAATGGCGTCCAACTGGGCCTGGGTCATGTGACGCAGCTGTTTGGAGGCGATCTCAGCCTGGCGGCACAGGGTACGCGCCTCCTGCCTGGCGGCAAGGTCTTTGTCAAATTCCATGGGTTCACTCCTTTGGTAAGATAAATGGTTGTTTACACATACACCTTATGGCGATATTGTAGGGCGGGGGCTTGCTCCCGCCGGGCATTTTGTGATACAAAATGCCGTGCCGTGGGCACAATGTGTTTATTTTCCTTTGGAAAATCCGAAAAATGTACCATTTTTCGGCGACGGGAGCAAGCCCCCGTCCTACGGCACCATCGTAG
>JAZOBI010000054.1:0-4970 GCA_045595885.1 Faecousia sp.
TAGCCTGCATAGCTTCGTCGGTGTTACGGTAGATAGAGGAGGGATCCTCGTAAACGTCGTAGAAGTACAGGGAGTTCAGCAGGGAGTAAGCGGGCTTGTAGCCGGAGGTGGCGGTGACCCAGTCAGCACGGTTGATGGCCAGGGACATAGCCTTACGGAA
Source organism: Faecousia sp. (assembly GCA_045595885.1). GTDB lineage: Bacteria > Bacillota > Clostridia > Oscillospirales > Oscillospiraceae > Faecousia. The sequence goes on from JAZOBI010000054.1 coordinate 161, forward strand.
GTTGTCGTTGGACAGAACAACGGAGTTCTGGTTGCCAGCCTGGTCCATAGCCTTCAGGGAATCCAGATTGTTATGGAAGAACAGACGGGCGGTGTAGGTCTCGTCGACCTGGTACAGCTGATCGGAGGTCATGTACTGACCCAGCTCGTCAGCGGAGGGTGCCCAATCGTCCAGCTCGCCGGACAGGAAGGCCAGCTTAGCAGCGTCGGGAGTCATAACGTCGATAACGACTCTGTGGGTCTGCAGCTGGGGAACGAACTCGCCGTCAACCTCGAAGAAGGTGACAGAGGACAGGGAGCCGTCTTCGTTCTTGGTGAACTCCCAGTAGTTCTCGTTGCGGACGTAAACGACCTGCTTGTTGTCCTGCAGGGACTCGATCTTGAAGATACCGTAGGACATGGAGGTCTCGGGAGAAGTGCCGTAGTTGGTGGTGACCAGCTCGCCGGTGGTGTCCTTACCAGCTTCGTACAGATCCTCGTAAACCAGCCAGTTGGAGGTGCAGGAGGTCAGGAAGTAGTAGTAGTCGTAAGAGGTAGCGCAAACGTAACGGATGGTGTAGTCATCAACCTTGTAGCAGCCAACGGTCTCGTCGTAGTCGCAGGCAGCGATGGTGTCTTCGTAGAACATGTAGCAGCCTTCGAAGCCAGCGCCTTCGCCCCAAGCGGGAACGGAGATGACGGCCAGCAGGGTAGCCAGGGAGTCGTCGGTGACAGTGACATTACCGTTCTCGTCAGCCATGCCACGCAGGGTAGCATAAGCATCCACATCGAAGTAAGTAGCACCGAAGTAGTTGACGTAGAAGTCCAGGGAGTAGCCGCCCAGCCAGTTCAGGTTGGTGTCCAGAGCAATCCAGACGCCCTCACCGTCATCGGTGGTGTAAACGCCGTCCTCGCCACGAACCAGAGTGGACAGGTCAGCGCCTTCCTTGGTGGCAACGGAACCCTGATAGAAGTAGTTGTAAGCACCGGCCAGAGCGCCGTCACCATCGGTGTAGGTGCCTGCACGGTAGTTACGCATAGCGGGGTCCAGCAGAGCCTTCATGGAGTAGATGTAGGTGTCAGCGTTGATGGGGGTGCCATCCTGCCACTTCATCTCTTCACGCAGGGTGATTTCGTAGACATAGCCAGCGGTAGCGTCGGTCTCGGCGCAGTTGTACTTGACCAGGTCATCCGGATGCTCAGCGGAGACGTCCTGAATGTCGGTAGCAGCCACGAAGATCCACTGATACTCGCCCATCTCGGAATCCTTGATGGTCAGGTCGGTCAGGGGGGACTCCAGGTAGCTCATCATGGTGGAGTCGGCGCTGTCTTCCCAAGTGTGGGGGTTCCAGCAGTCGCCCAGAGCGGTCATGTAGGTGTTGTAGGTGTAGGTGGGCAGTTCAGCAACTTCGCCGCCAGCGGTATCCTTGGTACCAGAGGTGTTGTCGTTGCCAGCAGTTCCGGAAGGAGCGGTGGTGTCATCGCCGCCGCGGCAAGCAGCGCACAGAGAAACAACCATCAGAACAGCCAGAACCAGAGCTAAAAGCTTCTTCATTTTGTTTTCCTCCTAATTTTTTTGGGGTTTATATTTATTTCATTCCGCAGGACTACAACCACAGAATGCAATAAGGTACTAGTATTATACCTGTGCAAGCCAAAAAAATCAACTCTTTTTTTTCGTTTTGGCGAAAAACCCGAAAACAACTGTCCACCTAACAAAAAATACACCGTTATTTCCAAGTTTTCATTTGAATCTTTGTGTAAATTGCACAGGAAATATTTATTTTTCCTATTTTCCTCCGCTGGAAAAATCCGGAATAAAGACCTCATCGGCAGCGGTTTCCTCCTGGACAAAACCATGAATATTATTCAGGTACATCCAGCTGAGCACCGCGTCGTATTCCTCGTCGGTGATCCGGCGGTCAAAGGGCGCGGCCATGCCGCCCATGGGCGTATACTGGCGCATCAGACTGACCAAAACCTGGCCCGGGGCGAAGGTCTCACCGATCCAATCCAGCACCTTCAGGGAATTTTCGATCTGTCCCGGCAGAATCAGATGGCGGATGATGACGCCCTTTTTCAGCCGCTGGCCATCCCATTGGGGCGCTCCCACCTGGGAAACCATCTCCTTTATGGCCGCCGTGGCAACGGGAAAGTAATCCCCGGCGGCGGAAAGGGAGGCGGCAAGGGGCGAATCGGCGTATTTCAGATCCGGCAGGTAGATATCCACCTTGCCGGAAAGCAGCCGAAGGGTTTCCACCCGCTCATAGCCGCCGCAGTTGTACACCACCGGCACCGGCAATTTGGGCTCCAGGGCCGGCAGGATGGCAGGCAGGAAATGGGTGGGCGTCACCAGGTCGATATTTTCCGCGCCCCGGGCGATCAGATCCTCCATCATGGCCCGCAATTGGGCAGGATCCACCGGTTGACCCACGGGACCGCCGGAAATGGCGGCGTTCTGGCAGTATTTGCAGCCCAGGGTGCAGCCGCCGAAGAAAATGGCGCCGCTGCCGCCGCTGCCTGCCAGAGCAGGCTCTTCCCACATATGGAGCATGGTTTTTGCCACCAGAGCCCTGTCCGGACACCGGCAGAAGCCATACTCCCCGGCGGTACGGTCCACGCCGCATTGCCGGGGACAGAGCCGGCAGTGTTTGTAGTCCATGGATTGTTCCTCTCTCGTGTTTATATTTGTTACCGGTTTGTAATAGTATATATATTATAATGTATAAACTGCAATTTGACAATGGACGGAAAAGGACGCACCGGGTGCGTCCTTTCTCTCTGTTACAGCTTTGCCAGGGCCACGGCAGTCTGGGCCGCCACCTTGGCATTATTGAACACCAGGCGGATGTTGGAGGCCAGAGAGTCGCCGCCGGTGATCTCCGCCACCCGGGCCAGCAGGAAGGGGGTGGTGTCCTTGCCCTTGATGCACTTTTCGTTGCACTCAGCAATAGCCTGGGCAATCGCCCCATCGATGACTTCCTTGGGCATGGCGAACTCCTCGGGAATGGGGTTTGCCACCAGCATACCGGCGCGCAGACCCATTTCCTTGCCAGCCTTGAAGGCCGCGGCCAGCTCCTGGGGGGTGTCGATGCGGTAATCCACGCCGAAACCCGACTGGCGGGTATAGAACGCGGGCAATTCGTCGGTTCCATAGCCGATCACCGGCACGCCCTTGGTTTCCAGATATTCCAAAGTCAGGCCAATGTCCAAAATGGATTTTGCGCCGGCGCAGACCACCATCACGCCGGTTTGGCCCAGCTCTTCCAGGTCAGCGGAAATATCCATGGTCACTTCCGCGCCCCGATGGACGCCGCCGATGCCGCCGGTGGCGAACACGGGGATGCCGGCCATGTGGGCGATGATCATGGTGGTGGCAACCGTGGTGGCGCCATCCTCGCCCCGGGCGCAAAGCACCGCCAGATCCCGGCGGCTGGCTTTATGGATCGCCTGACCCTTTTTGCCGAAATATTCAATTTCTTCCTCCATCAAACCAACCTTCAGCCGGCCGCCGATGATGGCGATGGTGGCCGGCACCGCGCCATGGTCACGGATGATTTTCTCCACCGCCAATGCGGTCTGCACATTCTGGGGATAGGGCATACCATGGGAAATGATGGTGGATTCCAGGGCAACCACGGGTTTTCCCTGTTCGATGGCCTGCGCCACCTCGGGCTTGATGTCCAGGTATCTATTCATATTTTTTCTCCTTTGTGTGAAGTAGATTTCAAATTTGAGTTTGCCGCGCAGTTTTTAATGGATGGTTCTGTAGGGAAAGGAAGCGTTAAATACCAGGTTATTTTGGCAGGCCGGTGGCGGCTGTCACCAAAATGCCCAGGTTTTTGCGGTAGATTTCATCAAATTGGGAAAGGGGCAGGGGATTTTCGCCCAAACCGGCCTCGACGGTATAGCCCGGGCGGCGGAAATTTTGGATGAACCAGTCCTTGTAGCCGGCCCAGGCCGATTCATAGGGGGTGTCCTCCAGGGCGTAACCGCTGAGCCGGGCAAATTCCTCCCCGTAGCGGCGGGCTTCGGGAACAAAAATGTCCCTAAACTGCCAGTAGATCACCTGGCCCTGGGTGTGCCAGGCCAGCACCATGGCAGGATCCACCGCCTCGGTGTAGCCCGCCAGCGCCCGGCTTTCAGGCTGGTTCAGGGGCGAGCGACCCACATAATCTCTGGGGCCGGGACGGGTGAAGCCCTGGGAAAATTTGATTTCCCTGGCCCGGAGCCAGCCCGCCGGGTACTGCAGGTTCAGATCCACCCCCATCAAATTGGCCTTCCAGCCCTGGGGAAATGGGATATCGGGGTAGTTTTCACCCAATCGGCGGGCAATTTCATATTCTGCTGTGCCGGGCGTAATGGCGCCGGTGACCAGATCCACCCCGTCGGGGTTGACCATGGGTACCATGTATATGGTGGCGGCATTGGCGACGGTTTTGGCGGGAACGCCGAAAATACTGCTTTCCCGGGAAATGGCCTCCGCCAGTTCCTCGGCAAATTTCAGAAGTATATAGCTTGTGATCCACTCGTTGGCATGGTGGGCGGCGGAAAACAGCACTTTTCGCTCCCCATGCCCTATGACCAGGGTGCGGACAGGCCGGCCAAAGGCGGAATTTGTCAGGTATTCTGTACGGATAAAGGGGTATTTTTCCGCCAAGCCTAAGATCATGGCCTCATTTTTGGCGGATGTGATGGGTGTGTCCGTCGTAACGATCAAAAAATCGCCTCCGACTATTCTATGCATCAGCCCCACCTTTGGTGCGGGAAATGGTTGTTTATAGTATAAATGAGGGAACACCCAAAGCCTCCCTTGGCGCCGAAAACAACCA
>JAZOBI010000055.1:0-18927 GCA_045595885.1 Faecousia sp.
GAATTTGACAACAAGGAGAACAGATAGATGATTCGAATATCATACACATCAATGGTGGTGTTCATAAGTATCATTTGGTGTTTGGTAAGAGTGATATGTGCAATTAAAACCAAGAGAGCAGATTGGAAAAAAGAACTGAAACTGCTTTTGGTATATGTCTGCATTGTCGTTGTTGCTCGCTTTACCTTTTTCCCATTTTCTAAAGTGAATGGAGAAATACAACCGCTTGTTTATGAAAGTGCAAAAGTATATCCGTTTCGGATAAATTGGATTCCGCTTGTTAATTTGTTTGATTATCCCGAAATGAGAGACATTTTGATAAATGTAATTGGAAATACAGCAATGTTTATTCCATTGGGAATTGTTTGGCCCAGTGTATACAAGGGGTTGGATACACACTGGAAAGTCATTTCCGCAGGTATTGGTGTTTCTTTATGTATTGAGATTTTACAGCTTCCCTTTTATGACAGAGTATCCGATATTGATGATTTGTTATTAAATTCGTTAGGTTTCATCATTGGGTATCTGCTGTATCTTCTTGCGAAGTTGGTAAGTAAAAAAGTGTCAAGAATTAAGTAAATTCCAATTTGACAAACTGATTAGCGTAGTTTCAGTCCCAAAAGAGAGTTTCACTTCCCGTTTAATAGTTTCATTTTTGAGTGAAACCTTTTGAAACCATATGAAACCGTATAATTTTTATCAACTGTTTCCAAACATTCAGGGGAGGCAAATGCCTCCCCTGAATGTTTCTGAAAGACGGAACAGGATTCGACCGGATCCAATACCCGGCCATATTGCGGGGTGATTGCATCTTCCAAAGAAATGTGATAGAATAAATGTATCAGCTTTTTATGGGGAGGCGCCTATGAAAGACGGAAAAACTTGTATTCTGATTGCCGATGACGACCGGGAGATTCGGGAAATTCTGAACCTGTTGCTTTCTTCCGAGGGTTATGCGGTCATCACAGCGGAAGATGGCCTGCAGGCGGCGCAGCTTGCTTCGGATGAGATGGATTTGTATATTTTGGATGTGGGAATGCCCGGGCAATCCGGCTTTCTGGCCGCGTCCCAAATTCGAACCCGGTATGAAACCCCCGTTATTTTCCTGACCGCCTATTCCGGAGAGTCGGATAAGGTGATGGGCTTCTCCGTGGGTGCCGACGATTATATCAGCAAGCCCTTTTCCACCGCCGAGCTGCTGATGCGGGTGCGGGCGGTTTTGCGCAGGAGCGGAACCGGCCGCCCGTCGCTTAGGCGGGACAATCAGATTCCGCTGCAGGATCTCATTCTGGATCTGGACAGCCAGAGCGTTTTGCGGGGCGCGGAAACCATCAATCTAACCTATACGGAGTTTAAGATCTTGGAACTTCTGGCCAAGCATCCCAAGAAAATCTATTCTCTGGAGAATATTTATCAAAGCATTTGGCATGACAACGCGGTGGGCGATGATGCCATTATGGTGCACATCAAAAATATCCGCAAAAAGCTGGGTGACAGCGCCAAAACACCCACTTACATCAAAACCGCCTGGGGAAAGGGTTATTACATTGACTAAACAAAATCAATCAAAGCGGCGGCAGCTTTCCCGCCGGATCCTGGGCATGATCGGCATCAGCGCATTGGTTGCTTTTGCGCTGTTTTGGATATTGATCCATTTGGCTGCCGTGGTGGCGGAAAGCTATTGCCTGGATCATGACATTTATATGACGGAATTTGACTGGATGGAAGTGGATCGCTGGATCTTTGGCGTGGGAGCGGTGATCGCGGTCTGCGTCTTCAGCGCGATGTTTCTTTCCCTTTTGCATGATCGCATGGCCTATATCCGCACCATCACCCAAAGTATCGAAATCCTCCGGGCCGGACAGAAAACGGTGGTGCTGCCGCTGGAAGGCAAGGATGAGTTGACCCAGTTGGCCCAAACCATCAATGAAATGTCGGAAACCCAGCAGAAAATACGCCTGCGGGAGAAGGAATTGGCACAGGAAAAGGATCAGCTGATTCGCGCTCTGTCCCACGATATTCGCACGCCCCTTACCTCTATTTTGGCCTATTCCGAATACCTTGGAATGCAGGCGCAGGTGGACGAAGCGGATCGGATGGCCTATGTGGCTCTGATCCGGCGGAAGACCCAGCAGATCCGGGAGCTGACGTACATTTTGCTCGATGGCAGCAAACGAAACCCGGAGTATTTTGAAAATGCCCGGCTGCTGATGGAGCAGTTGGCCGCGGAATTTGAAGAAGAATTGGAAAACGATTTCCGGGTGCGGATGGACTTATCCGGCTGCGGCGCTTTCGGCGGCAGCTTTGATGTACAGGAGCTGCGGCGTGTTTTTGACAACCTGTGTTCCAATGTTAGCAAGTATGCGGATCCGGCCCAACCGGTGGAGCTGACCGTCTCCCTGCACAATGGGCATCTGCAGATCCGTCAAAGCAACGCGGTTCGGCAGACCCAAGCCCAGTCCGAGAGCTTCCGGATCGGCCTTCGCAGTATGCAGCGCATTGCTCAGTATTACGCCGGGCAGGTGGCGGTTCAAAATGATGGCCAGCGGTTTTCCGTTGAAATCACATTATGTGAATTTTAACCCATTTCTTTAGATTTCTTTAGAAATTTCTCCCATCTTCCTTTAGAAATGGGTGTTATTCTATCCTCACAAAAGCAAACCACCCCAAAAACAAAAAATGAAAGTGAGGACAAGAATATGTTTACTTATTTGGATTTGCTGATCGTTGTGGTCATGGCTCTGGCAGCCGCCAGCCTGCTGGCATTGGTGCTGATGTTCCTGATCAAAAACAAAACTGCCCAGCGGGTCTGCTTCTACATTGTGGCGGCTCTGGGCGTGTACATCGCCACGGTGGGCTTCCGTATCAACTGGCTGGGATTTGAATTCCAGGCAGGTCTGGCAATCGTGATGGCTCTGGTTGGCATGGGCGCTGTGGTGCTGGAACGGATCAAAAAGGGCGATGAAAAGATGTTCCTGACCGCCCGGGTTCTGGCCGCCGCCGCCCTGGTTGTGGGTATGGCCAATGCCTTTCTGATTTAACCTGAACAGTAAGGTTCCCCTGCTGTGATATCCGCCGCTGTTTTCCCGGCAAAATAAGAAGGGCGACACCGAATTCGGTGTCGCCCACAAAACTGTCTAAAAAGTCCCAAGATAATACTGCCATTGCAAACCAGCCCGCAATCCGGTGTGGCAATCCCCTAAAAAGAGGATAAAACCAGCAAACTTTTTCTGGTTATTCGCCTACGGATTTGTTGGTCAGCATGGTGATGATCTGCTTGAATTTGCTGGGGTTTGCCATGCCTGTCCTGCCTTCGCCCAGACGCATCACTTGCTTCTGTTTGGCAGAAGCAGGCAGCCACTGAGGCAGCTTTTCGCCATTGGGATCACCGGTCTTGCAGAAATTGCACAGGTAATCCGTCATTTGATTGCTGAGGCAGTGATCCTTCTGTTTCATGGGCCGCCAGCAGTTGGACAGCGTACCAAACCAGTACCAAAGGTCGGAAGAATGCCACGCGCCGTTGTCATCGCCGGGCAGCTGCCGGTCAAAATACCAGGTGTAGCTGGGGCTGTTCTGAGCGTCGCACCATTTTTTTGCCATGTTCTGCAGGATGGGCGGCATCATATCCTCGCTGGTGGAGCCGGCCATATAGGGAATATCCTTCTGCTTTCCTTGGGCCAGCAGCTTCGCACCGGGTCCCACCACCAGTCGGCCATCCTGGCAGGGGAAGCTGCCTGGGGCACGCAGTTCGGCCTTGGTTTGGTTCCAAACTTCAAAAAGCCTTTCGGGGGAAATTGCCCGAAACTGCTCCAAATTCTCGCAGCCGGCGTTTTTCATGGCGGTCTGCCAGAATGGATAGTGCTTTTCCGCAGGCGCGGCGGAAAGAATCTTATTGACGCCGCCGCCACTGGACATAACCGCCCTGTGGAACAGACCGTGACCCAGGGGGCTCAGACAATGCTGCTGGACGCTCATGGCGCCGGCGCTTTGTCCCATGATGGTCACATTGTCCGGATCGCCGCCGAAGGACGCGATATTGTCATGAACCCATTGGAAGGCGGCAAGCTGGTCATACAGGCCGTAATTGCCGGTAAATCCAGCTTCTTCCTTCAGTTCCGGCAGGCAGGCAAAGCCCAGGGGACCCAGGCGATAATTCAGCGTGACGCCGATGACGCCCTTGGAGGGCCAGATGGGGCCGTCAAAGTGCTTTTCGTGGCCGCAGCCGCCGGTGAAGCCGCCGCCGTGGATGTAGATCAGAACAGGCAGACTGGTGCCCTCTTTGGCGGTGTCGGGGGTGAAAATGTTCAAAAACAGGCAATCTTCGCTGTAAGTATAGGTTTCCCCCTTGCGGAACTCATTGTAGTAGAAGATTTTTTTCAGGTTTTCCTCTTCATTATAGAATGACCGGGGCTGATAGGCGCAGGCGCCGTATTCGGTGGCGTCATAGATGCCTTCCCAGCCGGTGACCTGTTTGGGGTATTCCCAGCGGCCGGCGGTGGCGTAGCGGATGCCCAAAAAGGCCGCCGTGCCGGGGATTTTGCCGGCGCGGCCCTGCACCGGGCCACAGGGGGTGGTAATAATATAGTCCATGGAATCCTCCTGTTACAGACCGAAGATCCGGCGGGCATTTTCCCGGCAGATCTTTTCGTAGGTCGCGCAGCTGAGTTTGCCTTCCGCTGCCATCCGGTCCAGCCATGCGCCCAAGGGGAACACCGTGTCCTTATTCACCATGTCCGTCGCGAAGAAGAGCCGGTCGGCATATTGCTCCAGGAACGCAAGACCGAATTCCGGATCCCGCATAATGGCCCGGCTGCCGCTGTTGGCGCTGAGATCGCCGTACAGATTGGGATACTTGGCAAATAACTCCGGCACCCGACCTCCGGGGAGCACAGGGCCGTCGCCCCACTGGTTTCGAGCCTCTTTTTCCCGGGGAGCATCCCCGCTCATTTCGATCCAGAAGGTTTGGCTGTGACCAAGAATTTTCAGTTTCGGATACATCCGCAGCGCATTTTCCAGTAACGGCAGGCCGGGATCATCCACCACGCCGTAGCTGTAGCCCACTTCGGGACTCATGTGGATGGTCACCGGCATATCCAGCTTTTCCGCCGCGGCAAACAGCGCCATCAGGAAGGCGTCGTCCAGGCGGCGATTGACGGTCAGCTCGCCGATGCCGATAGCGCCCCGCGCTTTGTACATGGCCAGCCGGTCATATACCCGATCCGGGTCACAGGGCTTGAGGGTACACATCCAGGCGTAGTGATCCGGATGCTTTTCACAAATTTTCTGATTGGCTCTGTTGGTGCCAAAGGGCAGACCCTTTTCCGCGCTGGACATCAGAACACCTTTGCAGATGCCCAGTTCCTGCAAATGGGGGAGCATATTTTTCGCGCTGGTCAGATTCATTTTGCCCAGTTTTGGCAACTGAAAAGGGGTCAGATGCAGATGAAGATCGATCTTTTGCATATCAGGTCTGCTCTGCGGCGATACGGCGGGCTTCCAGCTCGGCATACATCTGGTCGGTTTTCTTTTTGTTCAGGTTGAAAATCAGACCGATGCCCAGCAGAATCAGACCGTAGCAGGCGGTGGGGATCAGATTGCACAGGTAGTAGATGCCCCGGACGGTTTCGGGGGTTTGCACCACATCCAGACCGGATTGATAGCCTACAATGGTCAGACCAAGGGTGATGCTGGTGGAGGCCACGGTGGAACCGATCTTCCGGCTGAATGTGTAAAGGCTGTACATACTGCCGTCGCTGCGCATACCGGTCTTCCACTCCGAGTAATCCAGGCAGTCGGAAACCAGCGCCCAGATCAGCATGGTAAAGGCGGTCTGGCCCAGCAGGGTCATGACATTGAGCACGGTGTAGACATATACATTCTCAATGTAGAAGAACATTCTGACAACACTGAACAGGAAACTCAGTGCGGCGGTGTACAGGATCACATCCCGCTTGCCGAACTTTCTGACCAGCTTGGGGATCAGGGGGAATACGACTACCATGAAGGGGATGGAGAAAACCATGGACATGGTGGCCATACTGGCGTTGCCGTACACTTCCTTGTAGATGTAGCTGTAGGTCTGGCTGGTGCCGGTGATGGTCAGCATAGAGCCGATGGTAGCCAGCATGACGCCCAGCAGGGGCCGGTTCTTGAGGGCCATCTTCAGAACCTTGCGGTATTCAAACTTTTCGCCCTCAACCCGCTCTTCACGGACACGTTCCTTGGTCATGCCGCACAGCAGCAGATAGAAGATCACGGACAGAATGCCGAAGATCACAGCCAGCAGAGTAAACCGTTCCGGCAGAATCTCATTGTCCTTGTAGCACAGCACAGGCACCATACCCAGAGCGATGGAGCCAACCAAGCCGCCGCCAATGGAGCGGGCGCGGGACAGCTTGGAGCGCTGAATGGGATCCACAGTAACCACATTGGCCATAGCGCCGAAGGGCATAGAGGTACCGGTATAGCAGATTCCGAAAAACAGATAGGCGATGGTAACAAAAATACGCAGCGCCACACCTTCCAGAGGCAGATTGCTGAAGCACAGAACGCCGGACAGCGCCAGCGGGATCATAAACAGCTTGATCCAGGGGGTAAACTTGTCCTTGCCTTTGCCCAGATGCCAGCGATCGGGGAAGGAACCGATCATCGGATCGTCAAAGGCATCCCACAAACGTACTACCAGGAACAGGATGGTCATGTAGCTTGCGCTGATGCCCAGAACATAGGTGCAGAAGGTCAGGAAATAGGCGTCAACATATAAGTTGACAAAGCTGCCGGCCATATCACCAAAGAGATAGCCGAATTCATCTTTGGCGCTGAACGGCCGTACGGACTTATCAATTCTAGCCATAGTTTTGATCCTCCATTTATTATTTTTGGTCAAAGGCAGGCAATACCTTTGCCATTGTGGGTATATGTTACAAGATTATGAACGCAAAGTAAATTGCAATTTTTGCATATTACATTGAAAATCCTGCAAAATTATGATACAATATAACCAAATTAAAGGGAAAAGGGAGGTGCTATTTGTGAAAATGGGCGAATTACGCCGGTTGACCGGAATGCTTCCGGCTTTGCAGGAGGCGCAGTTGCAGCAATGGCTGCAGGAACATTGGCGGCGCATGGGCATGGATCCCAACGCGATCTATCAGGAGCTGGAGATGACTTCCCGATTTGTGGATACCCATCGGGATGTCAGCTATTCCCATACCCATATGCATCTGCACAGCCACGCCTTTTATGAGCTTTTGTACTGCTGCAACGATTGCGGCGCGGAATACCTGGTGGGGTCGGAGCGGTATCGGCTGCGGGCCGGTGATATCGTTTTTGTGCCGCCCGGTGTGAGTCACCGTCCCATGTTGCCGGAGCGGATGCCGGTGCCTTACGAACGATATGTGCTGTGGCTCAGCGTGGAATTTATGCAGTGGTACGCCGGCCTGTTTCCCTATCCTTTCACACGGGAGCAGGAACGGGCCAATCTTCTGCGCACCGGCGGTACACAATGGGCCTATTTGGGGGATCTGTTCTGCGCCGGCGTAAGGGAGGCGGAGCAACAGGCAGACGGATGGGAAGCGGCCGTCATCGGCAATACCATAGGGCTGCTGACCCAGATCAAGCGGGCAACGAATCAGCGCACCGCTACCTCCATGCAGGCGGAGAAACCGGAATTACTGGACCGAATCACAGCATACCTGGAAAAGCATTATGCCGACAATATTACGATTGGGCAGATGAGCAGGCTTTTTTACGTCAGCAGCAGTACCGTCAGCCACCTGTTTCAGCAAAAGATGGGTGTCAGCTTTTACCGCTACGTGACCCAGCGGCGGCTGATTGCGGCAAAGACATGGATTGCCCAGGGGATGCTTTTGGAAGAAGTGGCAACGCGAACGGGCTTTTTGGATTACTCCGGGTTCTATCGGGCGTTCAAAAAGGAGTATGGCATCTCACCCCGCCAATATCGCACCCTGCAGGAAGCGGCGGGAAAAAGTCTCTTTAGGGGATAGTTTCCCCGCGTCAAGAAAATCAGACCGCCCTTGGGTGACTGCATATAACAATGTTTCGCAGGGGCGATTCGAGAATCGCCCGAACCCCAGTTGACCACCTGTGGCAAGATTGTGGATGCGGTTATGCAAGTTATCTACGAAAAGCCCCCGACAAACTTTCTGTTTGTCGGGGGTTGGTACGTTTGAATAAGATGTTTGGAGGGCAATTCGTGAATCGCCCCTACGATGGGATAACATCCTAATGCGTGGGTTGTCCAAGGCGGTCTGATTTTATCAGGAAGCATGGATCGGGCGCGTTATTCCGCATCGGGCGCTGTGAACGCGGGGATCAGCGAGGTGTACTTATCCAGGGAAGAGGAGGAGTTCCAGGTCATATATCCACCGGTACAGCCGGCATCCCGCAGAGCCCGGATTTGGGCGAACACCTGGTCGGGTCCGTAGGTGTTGTAAGGCGGACGGATGGCGTTGTAGGCCTGGATCCAGGTGCGCACCACAGCGGGCGTGGCGGTTTCCGTCTGGCGGCGCATGACGCTGGTTCCCCAGCTGTAAAGGGTGTCGTAGGGATGCTCCCAGGGAAGCCATGTGCCCGACGAGGCAAAGTGGTCGGGGTAGGGCATACCGCTGATCACATCCACCACGTTGCTGATGGCGGCCCAATACTGGCCATAGGCTGTTACATAGTTATAGGCGCTTTCACCGTACACGTCAGCGCTGACATAAGCGCCGTGTTCATGGATAATATCCGTGGCATACATCAAAAACCGCTGAATTGCCTGTGCCTTCGTTTCGTTGTAGGTGTTGCGGAAGTCGATGGTTCCGGCGTCCTCGTAGCGCTTGGTGCTGTCGGGGAACCGGACATAGTCAAACTGGATCTCGTTGAAGCCCATCAGCTCCACCGCTTCTACCGCAAGCGCCACCTTGTATTGCCAGGCCAGCCGGTTAAAGGCTGTAGGCCAGTAGGCGCCGGAAAGCTTCAGAGGATTGCCGTTCGCGTCCGTAATGGCACATTCCGGGTGATCCTTGACAAAATAGGAGTCGTTGAAGGTGGTGATGCGTCCGATGACATAGTAGCCTGCGTCCTTTAGCTTCTGAATAGCCGCCTGATATTCCTCCACGGTGTTGTAGGCTGCCGCCGCGCCGGAGGGGCAGTATGATTGCATCACCTCGGCGGCATAGCCAATGGAGGTTCCGTCTGTAATGTCCACCACAAAGGCATTGATGTCACATTTTTCGGCGATCTGAATGTAGGCATCCACCTCTCCAATGCGCCATGCCGCGATATAAAGGGTGCGGCATTCCTCGGGCATCAGGTTTCCCTCAATGGAGCCCTTGTCCCGGGGGAAGTAATCCAGATCCGCGGCGCCGCCACCGCCGAAGCGATTGCCGCGGTCGGCATGGATGGCATAGCTTCCGTTGTCATCGTAGTTGGCCAGGGCGTCCGATTCATTGTCCGCCAGATACCAGGGCATCATATAGCCCTCCTGGTTATCGAAGCTGACACGGTACATATGGGCCTGCCCGTCTTCGTCCAGATAGTCATAACCCAAAACATCCACGGCAGCTCCCTTTTCCGCGAAAGCCGTCAGCAAACTGCCATCCTCTGCCCGCAGGTTCACCGCGGTTCTGACGTACAGGGTGTGGGCGGGAATGATATCCGCCGGGTCGGAAACCACATAGGCGCCATCTTCCGGATAGTAGACCATGTCGTCGATCACCAGGGCGGTCCGGTCGTCGTCAGTGATCTCATATTCCACCTGAGTGCCCCGGGTGAGGGTGCCGCAAAGGGAGCCGAATTCGTCGTAATATGCTACATCCAGACTCGTCGCGGCAATATAGCCCGTCAATCGCTGCACAGTTGGCTCCGTGGACTGGGAGGATGGATCCGTGGTTTGCCCGGAGGTTCCGCCGGAGGGCAGGCCGGTGTTGGACGCGCCGGTGCTGTCGGGATCGCCGCTGGCGCATCCGCCAATCAAAAGGGATATTGCCAAAATCCAGGCCAGAACGGCCGGAATGGAAAAAGCGGAATGTTTCTTTGCAGTATTCATATCAATCTCCCTGTATTTGTTTTCGAATATTTTACCGCGATTGACGGGAGAATGCAACTGTTTTTGACAGGAATATTTTCCCGATCCGCAAGAAAACGGCGCATCCGGTTTGGATGCACCGTTGCGGTTATACAACTACAAAGAACTTGACCAGGAAGATCAGGCTGATGATGTAGGTCAGTAAGGAAACTTCCTTGAACTTGCCGCTGAACACCTTGATGACGGTGTAAGCGATCAGACCCAGGCCGATACCGTGGCCGATGGAGCCGGAAACAGGCATGGCAATCAGCATCAGGCAGACGGGAACGAACTGATCCATATCGTGGAAGTCCACATTCTTCAATCCCTGCAGCATCAGTACGCCGACATAAATCAGGGCTGCGGAAGTGGCGGCGGGAGGAATGATTGCGGCAATGGGAGCCAGGAAGATGCAGGCCAGGAACAGCAGACCACAGGTCAGAGCTGTCAGACCGGTGCGGCCACCGGCTTCAACGCCGGCTGCGGATTCCACGAAGGTGGTAACGGTGGAAGTACCGGTGCAGGCGCCGGCCATGGTGGCAATGGCGTCAGAAAGCAGCGCTTCCTTCATGTTGGGCATATTGCCCTTCTCGTCCACCATGCCTGCCCGGGAGGCGGTGCCGACCAGCGTGCCGATGGTGTCAAACATATCAATGATGCAGAAGGTAACGATCAGCGTGATGATGGTGAACCAGCCAATGTCCAGGAAACCGGCAAAGTTGAACTTGAACAGGGTGGTTTCGACCATATCGCGGAAAGGAGGCAGCCAGCTTGCGTCGGCCAGACTTGCGAAGGGGTTGGTACCCAGGAAGATCCACTGACCTGCCCAGTAAACCACGGAAGCCACCAGCATACCAAACAGCACGCTTCCCTTGATGCCCTTCTTGGCCATGGCGATGATGGCAAAAAGACCCACAAACATGGTCACGGCGGTCAAAATCATAGCGGAATAACCTGCCTCGCCCATGGCGCTCTGCAGAGAGCTGGGAGTCAAAGCGCCGAAGAAGTCACGCATGACATAGAAAGGTGCGCTGAAACCATTGCCTTCTGCATAAATGCCGGCATTGGAACCCAGGCCGATGTTCATCAGCATCAGGCCGATGGCGGGGCTGATGCCCAGCCGGACACCCAGAGGGATGGACTCGACGATCTTTTCACGCACATTAAAGATGGACAGCAGAACAAAGACGATGCCTTCCAGCAGAATGATGATCAAGCCGGCCTGGAAGGATTCCAGGTAAGACATACTGGTGATCATAGCGATATTGCTGACAACCACCGCAAAGAAGCTGTTCAGACCCATTCCGGGTGCCAGCGCGAAGGGCTTGTTGGCAATAAACGCCATGCACAGCATACCAACAAAGGAAGCGATACAGGTGGCAAGGAATACACCGTTCCAAAGGGAAGCGCCTTCTGCGCCAAAATCGGTCAGCAGGTTTGGATTCAGGGCGATGATGTAGGCCATGGTCATGAAGGTGGTCAGACCGGCCATCATCTCTGTTTTCGCAGTGGTGCCGTTTTCTTTCAGCTTAAAAATCTTTTCAAACATATCTTTGCGATCTCTCCTTTTTGTCAAGTTACGTTCTCATAATGGCATCTTTTGCCCAAGGGTACAATCTTTTTACAAATTTTGCAAAAATCCTCTTACCCCACATGGTCGGGATTGTTTCTGGAATGGACCAGGCCGGGATCGGGAAGCACTTCCACCTTGGAGTCCTTGATCAGCTTCTTGGGGCAAACCGTGGCGCACAGACCGCAGTTGTCACATTTTTCATAATCAATGACTGCCAGATTCTTGGTGATGGTGATGGCATCCTTGGGGCAGATCTTCTTGCACAGACCGCAGCCAACACAGCCGACGGTGCAGCCACGGGTGGTGACGGCGCCTTTTGCCAGGGAGTGGCAGGCGATCACCACATTATGACCGGGCTCCACGGGAACGATCAGTCCGCGGGGACAGGCGGCGGCGCAGACCATGCAGCCCACACACAGATCCTCATCCACCACAGCCACGCCGTTTTGAATGGAAATGGCGCCGTATTTGCAGGCCTGTGTGCAGTTGCCGTAACCAAGGCAGCCAAATTTGCAGGATAGAGGGCCGTGGCCGCCCACTTTGGAGGCTGCCAGGCAATCATGGATGCCCTCGTAGGTGCCCTTTACCTTGGCGCCGGAGATCAGGTTTCCGTCTTCATCGTAGTTCTTTGCGCCGGAGCAGCACACCAGCGCCACTTTTCGGGTCATGTTCACGGCCTCAATGCCCATAATGGCGGCCATAGCCTGGGCGGATTCGTTGCCGCCGGAGGCGCATTTGTCAATGGTGGCTTCGCCGTTGAGCACCGCTTCGGCGTAGCTGCTGCAGCCGGAGTAACCGCAGCCGCCGCAGTTGGCGCAGGGCAGGCAATCGTTAAGCTGCTCCAACCGGGGATCGGTTTCCACATAGAAAACCCTGGAGGCCGCCGCCAGAATCAGACCCAGAAGCAGGCTCAAGCCGCCCAGCAGGGCAATGGCAATCAAAATATCCATATGCGGCCCTCCTTAAGAGATCCGCATACCGGAGAAGCCCATAAATGCCAGGGCCAGCAATCCGGCAGCGATCAAAGCGATGGGTGTGCCCTTAAAACAGGCGGGCGGGTTGGCTTTATCCACCCGTTCCCGCAGGGAAGAGAACAGTACAATGGCCAATGCGAAACCCAAACCGCTGGCGGTGCCGTTGACCACGCTCAGCAGCAGGTTGTAGCCGCTTTGGGCGTTGACCAGCACTACGCCCAGCACGGCGCAGTTGGTGGTGATCAGCGGCAGATAGACACCCAGGGCGTTGTACAGAGAACGGATCTTCTTTTTCAGGAACATCTCCACAAACTGCACAATGGAGGCAATGACCAAAATAAAGGCCACGGTCTGCATATATTCCAGATTCAGATTCAGCAGCAGTTCGTTGACAAAGTAGCAGGCCAGAGATGCCAGGGCCATGACAAAGGTGACTGCCATGCCCATGCCCATTGCGGCATTGATCCGCTTGGAAACACCCAGGAAGGGGCAGATGCCTAAAAATTTCACCAGAACATAGTTCTCGCTCAGAAGGGCGGCAATGATGATCGTGACAATTTGCATAGTTATTTCGCAGCCTCCTTCTTCTTATTCTTGATTTCCATCCGACTGGTCAGCCACTGGGAGCCGGCCAGCACAAAGCCCAGCACCAGGAAGCCGCCCACGGGCATCACCACATACATGGCAGGGTAACCTTCGGGGATGATGCGAATGCCTTCGCCGCCGTTGAGGATGCCGCCGCCGAAGGTGCCGGAGCCCAGCAGCTCACGAATCACGCAGACCAGAACCAGGGCTGCCGTGTAGCCAATGCCCTGGAACAAACCGTCCAGCGCCGATGCCAGCACGCCGTTTTTGGAGGCGAAGCCTTCCGCCCGGCCCAGCACGATGCAGTTGACCACGATCAGCGGGATAAACACACCCAAATTCTCCGACAGGGCGGGAATATAGGCCTCCAGCAGCAGCTGAACGATGGTTACAAAACCGGCAATAATGGTGATGTAGGCGGCGATGCGCACCTGGGAGGGAATGACCTTCCGCAGGGCGGAGATCATTATGTTGGAGCAGATCAAAATAATGGTGACCGCAACGCCCATACCCAAACCGTTAAACAGGCTGGTGGAGATGGCCAAGGTGGAGCACATACCCAGCATCTGCACCAGAACCGGGTTTTTGGTCAGCAGGCCTTCTTTGAATTGCTTTTGAACGTTCATTGGGCACCTCCTAATCCTGCAACGCAGGCCAGAGCCGCGTTGACGCCGGCGCAAACTGCCCGGGATGTGACGGTGGCGCTGGTGATGGCGTCGATTACGCCGCCGTCCTTAGTGACCTGAACCTGGCCGGACAGGCCAATAAACTGGTCGCGGAAGGCTTGACCAGCGGCGGTTTTGGCAGCGGATACCGCGCCAAGACCTGCGGTTTCCGTCTGGGAAATGATGGAAATTCCCAGAACCTTACCCTCCGTGTCGATGCCCACCATCATGGTGATGGCGCCGTCAAAGCCGTTGGGCGTTACTTCCACCGCATAGCCGCCCGCGCCTTTGTAGACCTTGGAAACCAGGCCAGTTTCATCGGTAAAGTCGGTGATTTCTGTGTCATAGCCCCCGGGCAGCACCATTTCAATGGCTTCCTGGGTTTTTTTCAGATTGGCGGCTTCAATAATGGGTTTGGTTATCTGATTGACCAGCGCCAGCGCCGCTGCCACAAACGCGGCGATCAGCAGCAAGGTGACGGTCAATCGCAGTACATATTTTACAGTGGATTCCTGTTTCATTCCTTAACCGCCTCCTTTTTGGGCGCGCCGTACTTGGTGGGACGGCCCAGCCGGTCCAGCAAAACGACGCAGGCATTCATCACCAAAATGGCGTAGGAAACGCCTTCGTTGTAACCGCCGAAGTAGCGGATCAAAATGGTCAATACGCCGCAGCCGATGCCATAAATCACCTGACCCAGCTTGGTGATGGGGGAGGTCACATAGTCGGTTGCCATAAAGATGGCGCCCAGCATCAGACCACCGCCCAGGACCTGGGCGGCCATCCAGGCAAAACGGTCGTTGCCCATGGGAAACAGGAAGGCCAGCACCGCCACGGTGCCGATGTAGGCCAGGGGAATACGGATGGAGATCACTTTACGGATCAGTAAGTACGCCAGGCCGATCAGAAGCAGCAGCGCGGAGGTTTCACCGATGCAGCCGCCTACATTACCCAGGAACATATCCAGGATAGAGTCCTGAGGCAGCTGACCCTGATGCATGGAGGCAAGGGGGGTAGCAGAGGTGACGATATCCGCGGTGGAGAAAATACCTGCCCGGTTTTCCCATCCTGCTTTCACCCAGGTGGACATGGCCACAGGCCAGCTGAACAGAAACGCCCGGGCCGCCAGAGCGGGATTGAACATATTCTTGCCGATGCCGCCGAAAAGCATCTTCACCACAATAATGGCAAAGAAATCGCCGATGATCAGCTGCCAGTAGGCGATGGTTGGCGGACAAACAAAGGCAAGCAGGACGCCGGTGACGCAGGCGGACAGATCGTAGGTTTTGTCATCCTGCTTCATCAGGCGGCACCAGAGCTTCTCGATCAGGAAGCAGGTCAGCACGGAAACCAGGGTCAGCGTCAGTGCCCGGAAACCGAAGAAGAACACGGAGCCCAGCAAAGCGGGCGCCAGCGCAATCAGCACATCCAGCATGATCCGCTGGGTGGTGTTTTTTGTGTGGGCGTGGGGAGAAGAGGAGATGGTTATCTCATAGTAGTATTTCATCTGTGCCATATCAGTTTCCTCCTCCCTGTTTCTTCACCGCGGCGATACGGGCATCCGTCAGCTTCTGCTTACCGGAACGGAAGGCCAGCACCAGCGGCACACCCGCGGGGCAGTTGTAGGCGCAGCAGCCACATTCGCAGCAATCCAGCAGATTGGAGACCTTGATTTCCTCCAGATCGTTGGTAAACAGCGCTTTGTACATTAAAGCGGGAATCAACCGCATGGGGCAAACATCAATGCACTTGCCGCAGCGGATGCAGTGGGGATCTTCCACCACATAGCGGTTCTGCTTGCCCAGTACGGTGACGGCGTTGCAGGCCTTGATGGTGGGGGCGGCCAGATCAAACTGGGCGGCGCCCATCATGGGACCGCCGGAGAGCACCTTGTAAGGGTTCTCGGAAAGACCGCAGGCTTCGATCAGGCTGATGTAGCTTGTGCCGATGGGAACCAGCAGGTTCTTGGGCTCCATGAGAATGTCGCCGGAAACGGTGACGATGCGGGAAATCAGCGGCATACCTTCATACACCGCGTCGTGGATCGCCTTGCAGGAAGCGGCGTTGAATACCGCGCAGCCCACCGCCACAGGCAAACCGCCGCTGGGAACCTGCCGGCCGGTAATGGCCTGGATCAGCTGCTTTTCCGCGCCCTGGGGATAACGGGCCGGCAGCACCTTCACCGTAACGCCGGAATTCGCCACATTGGCTTTCAGCGCCCGGATGGCTTCGGGCTTGTTGTTTTCGATGCCGATGTGGGCTTCTTTCAAGCCCAGGATCTTCATAATGATTTGGATGCCGGAGATCACATCCTTGGGATGTTCCCGGCACAGCCGATCATCGGCAGTGATGTAAGGTTCACATTCGCCGGCGTTGACGATTATGGTGTCCACCTTGCCGATGGCACCGGACAGCTTAACATGGGTAGGGAACGAAGCGCCGCCCATGCCCACGATACCGGCTTCCCGGATAATGCCGATCAGCGCCTCCGGGGTCAGGGCGTCCACCTCCTGCTGGGTGCGGGGCTGGATCTCGTCGGCCAGGGTGTCCAGATGATCGTTTTCGATGACCACACTCATCATGGTGGTGCCGTTGGAGTGGGGGCGGGGCTCCACTGCCTTGACCGTACCGGAAACAGACGCGTGAACCGGCACGCAAAGGCCTTGGCCATCACCGATCTTCTGTCCTTTTTTGACCGGATCATTTTTCTTTACCAGCGGGGCGCAGGGCGTGCCGATATGCTGGGACATGGGAATCACTACAATATCCGGCTCCGGGAAGACTTGCACAGGCAGGTCGCGGGTGTGGTGCTTATTGTCCTTGGGGTGTATGCCGCCAAAGAAAGAGAATGCCATAAGTATCACCTCTGGGTAGATTGTTGGTTGACTAACCCTCATCATAACGCAAAATCGTAGATTTGTCTACATCATATTGGACATTTGTCCCCAAAACAGATACAAAAATACCTGCCCTGCTGCCTGTGCGGCGGCAAAATGCCCTTTACAAGAAGCCCGGAAAGTATTATAATCAGCGGTGAAAAACCGGGAAAGGAGCGCCAAAATGCACAGTTGGAAGCTGCGTTTTCAAAAATGGGATCTGGTGGCCATTGTGGCGGTGGCGCTGCTGGCGGTGGGCGTATTCTGCCTGTTTCTGCCCCGAAGCGATTCCGGAGCAGCCTGCGCGGAGATTTACCTGGATGGCCGATTGCTGCGGACGGTTTCTCTTGCTGAAGATCAAACCTTTTCCGTGACCGGTGATTACAATAATGAAATTACGGTGCGAGACGGCAAAATCGCCGTCACCGCGTCCGGTTGCCCCGGGGCGGATTGCGTCCACAGCGGCTGGATCGGCGGCGCCGGCAGAAGCATTGTCTGCCTGCCCAATGGACTGGAGATCCGGGTGGTATCCGGCCGGGACGATGTGGATTTTGTGGTGGGGTGACGCCATGGAAAAAGCCAAACAGGTTTCTCTTTGCGCCATGTTAGTCGCCCTGGCCCTGGCGCTGTCCTATGCGGAGCGGCTGCTTCCGCTGCAGCTGCTGATCCCGCTGCCGGGTATCAAGCTGGGCCTTGCCAATATCGTTACTTTAGTTGCCCTGGCTCTGCTGAAAAATCGCTATGCCGCCATGATTTTGATTTCCCGCTGCATATTGGGCGCGTTGTTCGGCGGCGGTGTAACGGGTCTGCTGTTTTCCCTGTCCGGCGGTATTTTGGCGCTGGGGGCCATGGTTTTGGCCCAAAAAGCCGGCCGCTTTTCCGTCTACGGCATCAGTGTTCTGGGCGCGGCGGCCCATCATGTAGGTCAGATTCTGGCAGCCATGGCGCTGCTGAAATCGGTGTATATTGTGGCCTATCTGCCGTATTTGCTGCTGGCCTCCCTGCTCACCGGCCTGCTCACCGGCAGCCTGTGTGCCGGTATATTGGGATTGCTGCCGAAAACCCGGATCGTGGTGCCGGCCGCCATGGGAAAGGAGGCAACACCATGAAGCGATGTGTTCTTCTGCTTTTGGTGGCGGTTCTGCTGCTGGGTAGCTGCGCCTCTGCCGGGAAACCCCATCAGATCACCTATCTGAACCTGTTTGACACGGTGACCACCCTTTTGTGTTACTCCGGCACGGCTTCGGATTTCCGGGAGAATGCGCAGATTATTTATGACGGGCTTTACCGGTATCACCGGTTGTTTGATATTTACAATGAGTATGAAGGCATCCATAATCTCAAAACCGTCAATGATCATGCCGGCATCTCCCCGGTGACGGTGGACAGCGCCATCATTGAACTATTGCTGGATTGCAAGGCGTACTATGCCTTAACAGACGGCAAGGTCAATGCCGCCATGGGCAGCGTGCTGCGGTTGTGGCATGAAGCCCGGCAGGAAAGCCTTGCGGATCCTGCCAATGCTTACTTACCCGACCGGTCGCAACTTTCTTTGGCGGCTGCCCATATGGATTTCGACAACGTCCTCATTGATGAGGCGGCCTCCACCGTATATATTACCGACCCCATGATCTCTCTGGATGTGGGCGCCATCGCCAAGGGCTGGGCCTGCCAGCAGGTGGCGCGATCCGCCCCGGAGGGGATGCTTCTCAGCGTTGGCGGCAATGTCTGCGCCACGGGCGCCAAAGATACCCGGGGAAATCCCTGGGTCATCGGCATCCAGAACCCGGATGACGGCGATAGCTACCTGCACACCATCCACCTCACTTCCGGCGCGGTGGACACCAGCGGTGACTACCAAAGAGCCTATGCGGTGTCCGGACAGCGCTATCACCATATCATCGACCCGGAAACCCAAATGCCGGCGCCTTACTGGCGCAGCGTAACGGTGGTCTGCGCCGATTCCGGTCTGGCCGATGCCCTGTCCACCGCCTTGTTCCTGCTTCCCCAGCAGGAAGGTCAGGCGCTGCTGGAGAAAAGCGGCGCGGAAGCCATGTGGGTCGACGGGAACGGTGAAATCTATTACAGCCCCGGGTTCCAGCAATATATCAGAACATAAAATGAGGTGAAAACCCTATGAAACACCTGTTTTTTGGAGGTATCCACCCCCAATATAACAAAGAAA
>JAZOBI010000056.1:0-3871 GCA_045595885.1 Faecousia sp.
ATCAGGAGGAAACCATGGCAGAATTCAGATCTGTTCTGTTTGAACAAATGATCCGTGACTTCGCTGAAAACGAAGTCAAACCCCTGGCACAGCAGACCGACGAAGAAGAGCGCTTCCCCATTGAAAATGTGGAGAAAATGGCTCAGTTGGGTCTGTTTGGCATCATCATCCCCAGGCAGTATGGCGGTGCAGGCGCCGGCTACCGCGAGTACATCTACGCAGTTGAGGAACTGTCCAAACACTGCGGCACCACCGGCGTTATTCTCTCCGCCCACACCTCCCTGTGCGCCGCTCCCATTCTGGAGCACGGCACCGAGGAGCAGAAGATGAAATACCTGCCCGACCTGGCATCCGGCCGCAAGCTGGGCGGCTTCGGTCTGACCGAGCCCAACGCCGGCACGGACGCCGGCAACCAGCAGACCACCGCCGTGGAAACGGAAGACCACTGGCTGCTCAACGGCTCCAAGATCTTTATCACCAACGGCGGCGAAGCTTCCACCTATGTGGTCATCGCCGGCACCGGCAAGAATGCCAAGGGTGGCCTGGAAATGACCGCCTTCATCGTGGAAAAGGGCTGGGAAGGCTTCACCTTCGGCAAGCACGAGAAGAAGATGGGCATCCGTGGCTCCGCCACCTGTGAGCTGATCTTCGAAAATGTAAAGGTTCCCAAGGAAAATATGCTGGGCAAGCGTGGCGACGGTTTCAAGATCGCCATGAAGACCCTGGACGGCGGCCGTATCGGCATCGCGGCCCAGGCATTGGGCATCGCCGAGGGCGCTCTGAACGAGACCGTGGCCTATGTCAAGCAGCGCAAGCAGTTTGGCCGTCCCATTTCCGCTTTCCAGAACACCCAGTTTGTCCTGGCTGACATGGCCACCCAGTGCGCCGCCGCCCGGGCTCTGGTTTACATCGCCGCCGACACCAAGGAGGCGAAGCAGCCCGTTTCCGTACAGGCTGCCCAGGCAAAGCTGTTTGCTTCCGAAACCGCTATGGCTGTCACCACCAAGGCCGTTCAGCTCCATGGTGGCTACGGCTACACCCGTGAATACCCCGTTGAGCGCATGATGCGCGACGCCAAGATCACTGAGATCTACGAAGGCACCAGCGAAGTGCAGCGTATGGTCATCAGCGGCGCGCTCCTGAAGAAGTGAGGTGGAAAGCATGAAGATTATCGTTTGTATCAAGCAGGTTCCCAACACCACCGAGATCAAGATTGATCCCGTAACCAATACCCTGAAGCGTGACGGCGTTCCCTCCATCATCAACCCCGATGACAAGGCCGCCATCGAAGCCGCCCTGCAATTGAAAGAACAGTGCGGCGCTTATGTCACCGTCATCACCATGGGTCCTCCCCAGGCCGAAAAGGCGCTGCGCGAAGCCCTGGCCATGGGCGCTGACGAGGCTCACCTGATCACCGACCGGGCTTTCGGCGGTTCCGATACCCTGGCTACCTCCACCATCATCGCCGGCGCTGTCAGGAAGCTAGGTTGCGACCTGGTTCTCTGCGGCCGCCAGGCCATCGACGGTGACACCGCCCAGGTTGGTCCTCAGATCGCCGAGCATCTGGGCATCCCCCAGATCACCTATGCCGCCGGCATTTCCTATAATGCCGAAACCGGCGCTCTGACCGTCAAGCGTCAGTTCGAAGACCGCTATCAGACCCTGGAAGTATCCGGTCTGTGCCTGGTGACTGTGCTGTCCACCATGGTAAAGCCCCGTTATATGAATGTTTGGGATATCGTTGCGCAGGATGAGAAGGAAATCGGCAAGATCACCAACGAAGACCTGCAGCTGGAAAAGGCCATCATCGGTCTGACCGGTTCCCCCACCAAGGTAAAATCCACCTTCACCAAGCAGCTGGATAAGACCGTGGAGACTCTGGAGCTGGATCCCGAAACCGCAGCCAAGACCATCCTCGCTGCCATGCAGCAGCGTCATCTGATTTAAGGAGGTGCCCACATGAGTAACAATATTTGGGTATTCTGCGAGCAGCGCGACGGCGTCATTCAGCCCGTTGCCCTGGAACTGCTGGGCATCGCCAGCGAACTGGCCGCCAAGGTAAACGCCAAGGTCGGCGCTCTGCTGCTGGGTCACAATGTGGCCGAGCAGGCTAAGGAACTGGTGGCCTACGGCGCCGACGAAGTCCACCTGGTGGATGACGAGCGTTTGGCCTACTTTGTCACCGAGCCCTACGCACAGGCGGTTTATCAGATCGTGAAGGCTTACGAGCCCTCCGCTCTGCTGTTCGGCGCCACCTCCATCGGCCGCGATCTGGCTCCCCGTCTGTCCGCCCGGCTGCGCACCGGCCTGACCGCCGACTGCACCAAGCTGGAGATCGACGAGGAAGGCAGCCTGTTCATGACCCGTCCCGCTTTCGGCGGCAACCTGTTTGCCACCATCATTTGCCCCAATTCCCGTCCCCAGATGTCCACCGTCCGTCCTGGCGTTATGCAGAAGCTGACACCCGACTACAACCGCACCGGCAGCATCATCGAAGAACCCATCGCCTTCGACGAGAGCAAATTCGCTGTGAAGGTGGTTGAGGAAGTCAAGGAAACCCAGAACGTGGAGAAGATCGAGGACGCCAAGATCCTGGTCTCCTGCGGCCGTGGTGTAAAGAACACCGAGCCCGCTTTCGAGCTGGCCAAGAATCTGGGCGGCACCGTTTCCTCCTCCCGCACGCTGGTGGATGCGGGCATCATGGATCATGCCCGTCAGGTTGGTCAGACCGGCAAGACCGTCCGTCCCCAGGCTTACATGGCCTTCGGCATCAGCGGTGCCATCCAGCACCTGGCCGGTATGGAAGAAAGTGAATTTATCGTGGCCGTCAACACCGACAAGGGCGCTCCCATCTTCAAGGTAGCCAACCTGGGCATCGTTGCCGACGCTGCTGCGACCATGAAGGAACTCAACAAGCTCCTGGAAAAATAAATTATTGGAGGGAAACATTATGAGCAAGATTTATGTCGTCGCTGCCAAGCGCAGCGCCATCGGTTCCATGCTGGGCGCCCTGAAGGACACCCCCACCGCCAAGCTGGGCGGCACCGTTCTGAAGGCCGCGCTGGAAGCCGCCAACGTGCAGCCCGAATGGCTGGACGAAGTGGTGGTGGGCAATGTTCTGCCCGCCGGTCTGGGCCAGGGCCCCGGCCGTCAGGTGGCCATCGCCGCGGGCGTTCCCGTGGAAATCCCCGCCTACTCCCTGAATATGGTCTGCGGCTCCGGCATGAAGGCCGTGATGAACGCTGCCACCACCATCGCAGCCGGCAAGGCTGACCTGATCGCCGCCGGCGGCGCCGAGGTCATGTCCGGCGCTCCCTACCTGGTCAACTACAAGGTTCGCGGCGGCTGCAAGATGGGCGACATGAAGATGATCGACCACATGATCTTCGACTCCCTGACCGATGCTTACTCCGGCGTACACATGGGCATCACCGCCGAAAATGTTGCCGAGCGCTTCGGTCTGACCCGCGAAATGCAGGACGAATTTGCCATCGCCTCCCAGCAGAAGGCCATCGCCGCTCAGGACGCCGGCAATTTTGTCGAAGAGATCGTACCCATCACCGTCAAGCAGGGTAAGACCGAAGTCACCTTCGCCGCTGACGAGTACATCAACCGCAAGACCAGCCTGGAAAAGCTGGGCACCCTGCGTCCCGCCTTCAAAAAGGACGGCACCGTTACCGCCGGCAACGCTTCTGGCATCAACGACGGTGCCAGCTTCCTGGTGCTGGCCAGCGAAAAGGCTGTTGCCGAGCATAACCTGCAGCCTCTGGCAGAGCTGGTTGGCTGGGGTCAGGGCGGTGTCGAGCCCGATGTCATGGGCCTGGGTCCCGTTCCTGCCATTGCCAACGCCCTGAAGGACGCAGGCATGACC
>JAZOBI010000057.1:0-5883 GCA_045595885.1 Faecousia sp.
ATCGGCGCCGGCAACGTGGTGGATAAGGACGGCTTCCGCTTCCTGGCAGAGTCCGGTGCGGACTTCATTAAGGTCGGTATCGGCGGCGGCTCCATCTGCATCACCCGTGAAACCAAGGGTATCGGCCGCGGTCAGGCCACCGCGCTGATCGAGGTTGCGGAGGCCCGTGACGAGTATTTCAAGGAAACCGGCATTTATGTGCCCATCTGCTCCGACGGCGGCATCGTCCATGACTATCACATGACTCTGGCGCTGGCTATGGGCGCGGATTTCATGATGCTGGGCCGTTACTTCGCCCGGTTCGACGAAAGCCCCACCGCAAAGGTAATGGTGGGTGGCGCGTATATGAAGGAATACTGGGGCGAGGGAAGCAACCGCGCCCGGAACTGGCAGCGCTACGATCTGGGCGGCTCCGCCAAGCTGACCTTCGAGGAAGGCGTGGACAGCTATGTTACCTACGCCGGCTCTCTGCACGATAATGTGGAGGCTTCCCTGTACAAGGTCAAGTCCACCATGTGCAACTGCGGCGTCATCACCATCCCCGACCTGCAGCAGAACGCCAAGCTGACCCTGGTTTCCGCCGTTTCCATCGTGGAAGGCGGCGCCCACGACGTTACCCTGCGGAATAAGTAAATTATGTAAACCGAAACCCACCCACGGATTGCTCTGCGGGTGGGTTTTTGATACTATTTTCAAATTTTCGTTTATCGCTGCGGTCCCTACATGACATTTTCAAACTCCACGATAAACCGCAATTTATCTAATCAAACAACTCCTCCAGTGTACCGAAGGTATAGCCCATGTCCTTCCATTTGGTCAGCAGTTCATCCAAAATTTCTGCGTTGGTGCCGGAGGTGGAGTGCAGCAGCACCACCGCGCCGTTGTGGGTTCGGGGAATCAGCTTGGAAAAGGCATACTCCGCCGTGGGCTGGTCATCGTTGTTCCAATCCACATAGGCCAGGCTCCAAAACACTGTTTTATACCCCAATTGCTGGGCCATTTTCAGATTTTCCTGGGAGTAGGTGCCCTGGGGCGGCCGATAAAATTTCGCCATTTCTTCCCCGGTGATCTCCAAATACAGCGCTTCCAGATCCTCCAGTTCCTTCCGGAAGGCGGAAAAATCGGTGATTTTCGACATATCCGGGTGGTGCATGGTGTGATTTCCCACCATATGCCCTTCGGAAACCATCCGCCGCACCAGATCCTTGTTCTGCTCCAGGTAATTGCCCACCAGAAAGAAGGCCGCCGGCACCTGGTGCTTTTGCAAAATATCCAGAATTTTGGCGGTGCAGCCGTTTTCGTAGCCGGCGTCGAAGGTTAAATACAGCACTTTTTCGCTGGTGTCACCTATGTAGGCGGCATCAAAGCCATTGAGTATTGTCTGCTCCTCCGGCGCTATCGGCGCCGCGCCGTCGGCCCGGAAGCTGAGGCCCCAGGCGCCGGTTTCCACCGTTTCCGCCGCGAAAATGCCAATGCCAAGGCAAATGGCAAGGGCCACCACCGCCACCAAAATATACAGATCCCGTTTTCGCATAACATCCCTCCTGTGGACAGCCTATGCGCTCCAGAAGCAAATATGCGGAAAATCAGGGCTTATGCTTCGACTACAACCGTACCACTGGTAGGGCAAGGCCATGGCCTTGCCCTTCGATTATGTTGGAAGTGAACTGCACGATAAACAAAAATTTGAATCACAGAAACAAAAAATGGGAGGCACCTTGCGGTACCTCCCATTCATTATGAAATTTACTTCAGGATCTTCAGGGCGCCGGTGGGGCAGGCGTAGGCGCACTTCAGGCAATCGGCACAGTGATCCAGCACCGCGCTGTCCCGGAATTCGGGCTTGACCACGGTGGTGAAACCACGGCCAACCAGACCCAGGATGCCCTTGCCTTCCACTTCTTCACAGACGCGGACGCACAGGCCGCACAGGATGCACTTGCCGTCGTTGCGCTCGATGGTGACCAGCTTCTTTTCAGCGGTGGTCATGCGCTTCTTACCCTCGAAACGGCCGGGGTTGACTTCGTACAGGTTGGTGTGGTGGATCAGCTTGCAATCCTGGAAGTCATGGCAGCCACACTCCAGGCAGCGCTTGGCCTCGGCACGGGCCTGCTCATCGGTGAAGCCGTTGATGACGGCGTCGAAGTTGCCGCGGCGGTAGGCGGGATCCTTGCAGGACATCTCGGCACGGGCGATCTTCTCCCGATCCTCAAAGTCCTTCTCAGTAACCTTGCGCTTGGAGTAGTAAGGAGCGCGGATGGTCATATCCTGGCCGCGCAGGTAGGCGTCGATGGCGAAAGCGGCATCGTTGGCCTCGCCGATGGCGCGCACAGCAATGCTGGGGCCACGGTTGGTGGCATCGCCCACGGCGAAGACACCCTCGATGTTGGTGGCGCCGTTCATTTCGCTGGCTTCGATGGTGCCCTTACGGGTCTGCGTCAGAGCCTCAAAGCCTGCCAGGTTGCAGCGCTGACCGATGGCGGAGATGACGGTGTCCACATCCAGGATCTCGAACTTGCCTTCCACGGCAACAGGGCTGCGGCGGCCGGAAGCATCGGGCTCACCCAGCTCCATGACCTGCAGCTTAATCTGCTTAACCTTGCCATTTTCACCGATAATTTCGGCGGGATTGGTCAGCCACTTGAACTGCACGCCCTCTTCCAGTGCCTCTTCGATTTCCAGATCCTCAGCGGGAGCCTCGGCACGGGTACGGCGGTAGATAACGTAAACATTTTCAGCGCCCAGACGGACAGCGGTACGGCAGGCGTCCATGGCAACGTTACCGCCGCCAACAACGGCCACATTCTTGCCCAGGTCGGGCCTTGCGCCCAGGTTCACTTCACGCAGCACGTCGATGCCGCCCTTAACGCCATCCAGCTTGTCGCCTTCGCAGCCCACGGAGGTGGACTTCCAGGCGCCGACAGCCACCAGAACGGCGTCGTAACCAGCCCGCAGAGCATCCAGAGTGATGTCGGTGCCAACGTTGACGTTGTTCTTCATGGTAACGCCCAGAGCCTCGATCTGCTTCACTTCCGCAGCCAGCACAGCCTTGGGCAGACGGTACTCGGGGATGCCGTAGCGCAGCATACCGCCCATTTCGGGCATCATGTCATAAACGGTAACGGCGTGGCCCTTCACAGCCAGCTGGTAAGCGGCGGTCAGACCGGCGGGGCCGCCGCCGACGATGGCCACCCGCTTGCCGGTAGCTTCGGCAACCTGGGGCTTGAAGGGATTTTCAGACTTCATATCGTTATCCGCGGCAAAAGCCTTCAGATAAGCGATGGACAGAGGCTGCTCCACCAGCTGGCGGCGGCAGTCGGTTTCACAGGGATGGGGGCAGACACGGCCCACGGAAGCGGGCAGCGGGATTTTGTCCTTGATGATGCGGACAGCTTCCCGGTCGTTGCCCAGGGCGATCTGCTTGACATAGGCCTGCACATCGGTGTGTGCGGGGCAGCCCAGGTGGCAGGGACCCTTGCAATCGCCGTCATGGTCGCTCATCAGCAGCTCCAGAGCGATCTTTCTGGCCTGGACAACACGCTTGGACTCGGTGTTGATGACCCAGCCGTCAGCAGCCACGGTGGAGCAGGCGCGCATCAGCTTGGGCAGGTTCTCACCTTCGACCACGCAGACGCCGCAGGCGCCGTAGTTCTTAACGGATGCCAGATGGCACAATGTGGGGATAAAGATGCCGTTGGCTTCGGCGATCTGCAGAATGGTCTGGCCCTTCTGGCCGACACATTCCTTGCCATTGATAATCAGCTTAATTTCACTCATTTGTAGGCCCTCCTTATTCCACGACGACTGCGCCCTTACGGCAGGAATTGATACAAGCGCCGCAGCGGATGCACTTGGCAGCATCAATGGAGAAGGTCTTCTTCAGCTCGCCGGTGATGGCGCCCACGGGGCACTTCTTGGCACACAGGCCGCAGCCGATGCAGGTTTCTTCATTGATGGAGTAGGTCAGCAGAGCAGGACACTGCTTTGCGGTGCACTTCTTATTGTAGATATGATCCTCATACTCGTTACGGAAGTAACGGATGGTGGTCAGAACGGGGTTGGGAGCAGTCTGGCCCAGGCCACACAGAGCGCCGTCCTTGATGGAGGTGCACAGTTCTTCCAGCAGCTCGATATCGCCATCCTTGCCCTGGCCGGAAACGATGCGCTCCAGGATCTCGCTCAGACGCTTGGTGCCGATACGGCAGTGGACACACTTACCGCAGGATTCCTTGGTGGTGAATTCCAGGAAGAACTTGGCGATGCCCACCATGCAGGTGGTTTCGTCCATGACGACCATACCGCCGGAGCCCATGATGGCGCCGGTTGCGCCCAGGGCGCGGTAGTCGATGATGGTGTCCAGCAGGTGTGCGGGAATACAGCCGCCGGAGGGGCCGCCCAGCTGCACAGCCTTGAACTCATGACCGTCGCGGATGCCGCCGGCGATGCCGAAGATCACATCCCGCAGGGTCATGCCCATGGGAATTTCCACCAGACCGGAGCGGCGAACCTTACCGGTGACGGCGAAGACCTTGGTGCCCTTGGAATTCTCGGTACCCATGGCGGAGAAAGCAGCGCCGCCATTGTTGATGATCCAGGCGATGTTGGCAAAGGTTTCCACATTGTTGATGTTGGAGGGCTTGTACCAGTAACCGGCCTGTGCGGGGAAAGGAGGCTTCTGACGGGGCATGCCACGGCTGCCTTCCAGGGACTCGATCAGTGCGGTTTCCTCGCCGCAGACGAAGGCGCCGGCGCCGGCCTTGATGCGCATATGGCAGGAGAAATCGGTGCCCATGATGTTATTACCCAGGAAACCCTTCTCTTCAGCCTGCTTAATGGCGTTGGTCAGACGGACAATGGCCAGAGGATACTCGGCACGAACGTAGACAACGGCTTCCTTGGCGCCGATGGCGTAGGCGCCGATGAGCATGCCTTCGATCAGGTTGTGGGGGTCGGACTCGATAACGGCGCGGTCCATGAAAGCGCCGGGGTCGCCTTCGTCGGCGTTACAGATCAGATACTTCTCTTCGCCGGGGGACTGACGGGCAGCGTTCCACTTGAACCAGGTGGGGAAACCGGCGCCGCCACGGCCGCCCAGGCCGGAAATCTTGATTTCCTCAATGACGTCCTCGGGAGTCATGGTCTTCAGGACCTTTTCCAGAGCCTTGTAGCCGTCATCGGCGGTGTAAGCGTCGATCTGATCGGGGTCGATGACGCCGCAGTGACGCAGGGCGATACGGGTCTGCTTGCTCAGGAACTGGGCATCGTCGTCGGAAATGACGATGTCGTTCAGCAGCTCGTAGTTATTTTCGGCAACAGCCTTGACGATGGTCTCGGCATGGTCGGCATTGACGCGGACGCAGCGATACAGCTTGCCGGTTTCGTCATACACGTCAACGATGGGCTCCAGGTAGCAAATACCGACACAGCCGGTAATGCCCAGGGTAGCATTGGGGGCGGCGGCCATCTTGGCTTCCAGAGCGGAGTAGACAGCACCTGCGCCGGCGGCCAGACCGCAAGAGCCCTGGCCAACAACAATTCTGGCGTTCATATTACTTGCCCTCCTTTTCACGGATATCCCGCAGGATCTTCTTGACCTTATCGGGAGTCAGGGAGCCATAAGTATCCTCATTGATCATCATAACGGGAGCCAGGGAGCAGCAGCCCAGGCAGGAAACCAGGCTCAGGGAGAACAGGCCGTCCTCAGTGGTCTGGTTGTCACCGATGCCTAGCTCTTCCTGGACAGCTTCGATGATGCGTTCCGCGCCGTTGACGTAGCAGGCGGTACCCTTGCAGATCATGATCAGGTACTTGCCCACCGCGGTAAAGCGGAACTGGGAATAGAATGTGGCAACACCCAGGATCTTGGCGGGGGTCAGGCCGGTC
>JAZOBI010000058.1:0-3788 GCA_045595885.1 Faecousia sp.
AGAAACCGCGGTGGGGGCAGCCCGCGCACAGTGCCGGAGGACGGGGAGCGGCCTTGACGGTCAGGTTCATGAATTCGGGCTTCTTTCCGAATACCTTCTCCTCAATGGTCTGAGGATTCAGCTCGTACATATTGCCGATGAGTTCCTTGCCCACACAGTCGATACCGGCGGCCTTAATTTCGCCTTCCATGTAGCCGTCCAGCTCTTCGATGATGTACAGCTTCTCCACCTTGGAGGCAAAATCCTTAATGAGGGCCATGGGCAGGGGGAAAGTGATGCCCAGCTTCAGGAAGGAAGTATCTTCGGGGAAGGCTTCCTTGGCGTACTGGTAAGCGATGGAAGCGGTGATGACACCAACCTTGGTGCCCTTCATTTCGACAGTATTCAAGGGGCTGGTGCAGGCGTATTCTTCCAGAGCCTTCAGGTTCTTCTCCAGCTTGGGGTGGTTGACCAGCGCGTTGGCGGGAGAAGCGACGTTCTTCTTAATGTTCTTGGTATATTCCTCGATGGGGTGCTCGACACGCTCACCAAAGGTTACCAGGCTCTTGGAGTGGGAAACGCGGGTGGTGGTACGCAGCATAACGGGAATGTCAAACTTTTCGGAGATCTCGTAAGCGGCTTTGGTGAAATCCAGGCATTCCTGGGAGTCAGCAGGCTCCACCATGGCGATCTTGGCAGCACGGGCATAGTGACGGTTGTCCTGCTCGTTCTGAGAAGAGTGCATGGAGGGGTCGTCAGCGGATACGATGACAAAGCCCTTGCCCACGCCATTGTAGGCAGCAGTGAAGATGGGGTCAGCGGCCACGTTGACACCAACGTGCTTCATAGCGCACAGGCTGCGGACACCGGCGATAGATGCGCCGTAGGCCACCTCAGCGGCTACCTTTTCATTGGGTGCCCATTCGCAGTACAGGCTGTCCTTGTACAGGGGCAGGTTCTCAAAAATTTCAGTGCTGGGGGTGCCGGGATAGGCAGAGCACACACGGACGCCTGCTTCATAAGCGCCACGGGCGATTGCCTCGTTACCGGTCATCAAAAACTTTTCCAAAATAATTCCACCTTTCCTGATATATATGTTATTTTTCATTATTCACGGAAGAAGCGGCACATCCACGGCCATAGGACGGGATCATACCATTACTTGTCATTATAACATGGGTTTTTCCAAAAAGATAGTGGCAATTTCATAGATTTTCTACAAAAATCCACTTTTTTGTCTACAGTACAAATACGTTCTTCCATTCTTCCCTTTCCTCCGTCAATCTGCAGATCCTATTTTTGTTTATCATTCTGCTGGATATGGATCATTGGGGCGCATCACGATGCGCCCGCGCAGGGAAAGAGCCTGCCGAATGATCGGCAGGCTCCTGTTTATTCGTTTCCAAAAAGTGGCTTGATTTTTTTGCGATAAATCCGGACAAAGCAGATCAGTGTCACCGTCAGGCTCATCAGTTCCGCCGCGGGGAATGCCCACCAAACCATATTCACATCGCCGCTGAGGCTCAGCAAATAGGCCGCCGGCAGCAACACCACCAGCTGGCGGCACAGAGCTGTAATAGTGGAGTAAATGCCGTTGCCCAAGGCCTGGAATGACGCGCCCAGCGCGATACACACCGCCGCAATGGGGAAATGGATGGCGATGATCCGCAGCGCCGTCTTGCCCATGGTCATAAAGGTATCCGACAGATTGAAAATGCTCAAAAGTGTGCCGGGAATCAGCTCAAAGGCCAGCAGACCCGCGATCATAAAGCCCAGCGCGCCGCACACCGCCAACTTCAGCGTTTTGGTGATCCGATGAGGATTCCGGGCGCCGTAGTTGAAGGCAACCACGGAAATGGTGGCATTGTTCAATCCGAACAAAGGCATAAAGAAGAAGCTTTGCAGCTTATAGTAAATGGAGAACACCGCCGTGGCGGTCTTTCCCACGCCAACCGTTACCGCTTCAAAGCCCATCAAAATCTGATTGATGGAGAAGTTCATCGCGGAGCTGACGGAATTCATGATCATCGACGGCACGCCGATGGCCAGCACGGGCTTGATAATTTCCCCATGGGGCTTCAAATTCCGCAGGGACAGCTTCACATCCGGGTTGCACTTGAGATTGAAAATCAGCGCCAGGATGGCAGCAATCCATTGACCCAACACCGTTGCGATGGCGGCGCCGGCAGCGCCCATTTCCGGAATATTCAGCGCTTCCACACCAAAAATAAAGACAGGATCCAGCACAATATTGATCACGGCGCCCGCGGCCTGGGTGATCATGGTATGCATGGTACGACCTGTGGCCTGCAGCATCCGTTCAAACAAAACCTCAAAATAAACACCCATGGTAAACAGGCAGCAAATTTTGGTGTAAGCAATACCGTTGGCCAGAATTTCCGCATCATCGGTCTGCACATTGTAATAAAAACTGGTACCGAAGGCGCCGAACAGCATGACAACCGCAGAAAATACCAGCGCCAAGAAAATACCGTTACCGGCCACCAGGTTTGCCTTCTGCCGATTCCCCTCGCCCAGAGATTTACTGAGCATGGAGTTGACACCTACGCCAATACCCACAGCACAGCCAATCTGTACATTCTGCACCGGGAAAGCCAGACCCAGAGCAGTCACGGCCTTTTCGCTGTACTGGGAAATATATACGCTGTCCACCACATTGTAAAACGCCTGCACCAGCATACTCAAAATCATGGGCACAGCCATATTGATCAGCAGCTTGCCAACCGGCATGGCGCCCATCTTATTGCCTTGCAGGGGGGAATTTACTTGTTCCTTTCCCATAACATTGATTCCTTTCTCACTATAATACACAATTTTGTATTATAACACAAAACCTTGCGCATTTCAAGGGATCGCGGATGTTTTTCTCACAGCTTGACGAATTGAGTCATCCGATGGTATACTGAAGAAAACGACAGAAAGGGAGATCTGCTATGCTGAACACCACACTTTGTTACATTACCCGGGGAAACGATGTGCTGATGCTTCACCGGATTAAAAAGGAACATGACCTGAATAAGGACAAATGGATCGGCATCGGCGGAAAATTTGAAGGCGACGAAACCCCTGACGAATGTCTGCTGCGGGAAGCAAAGGAAGAGACCGGTCTGACCCTGACCTCCTGGCGTTGCCGGGGCGTGGTCACCTTTCTGACCAACGGCCCCTGGGAGGGTGAATATATGTACCTTTTCACCGCTGACGGCTTCGAAGGAGAATTGAAAGATTGTAATGAAGGGGAGCTGAAATGGGTCAGCAGGGAATTTTTGGACAGCCTGCCCAAGTGGGAGGGCGACAAGATCTTCCTGGATCTTCTGTGGCAGGACGCCCCATTTTTTCTGCTGAAGCTGCGCTACGACGGCGACAATCTCATGGAAGCTGTCCTCAATGGTCAAACCATAGAACGGTAAATGGTTGTTTACACATACACCCTATGGCGATATTGTAGGGCGGGGGCTTGCTCCCACCCTACGGCACCATCGCAGTGTAAACAACCATTTATCTTTCCAAAAAATCAAGCCCTGCGTTTAGGCGGGGTTTCATAAGACATTATCCGGTTTTGCGCCAGTCTTTTTCCCTGTAACTGCAGAATATCCCCTGGAAATACA
This sequence comes from Faecousia sp., assembly GCA_045595885.1. Lineage (GTDB taxonomy): Bacteria > Bacillota > Clostridia > Oscillospirales > Oscillospiraceae > Faecousia. The sequence continues at coordinate 3,606 of JAZOBI010000058.1, forward strand.
CAAAGTATTACTGCGGCGCTATTCTTTGTTACTTGGAAAAATCCAAGCCGCAAAACTGCAAGCACTTCAAAAGCAAAGATTTTGGCACAAGAAGAATCGCTATGGTCAGGCTGACGCCTGCCATAGCGATTTTTTGAAGTATTGAAGTCGGATCGTAGCCATGTCGTTCTGTGAGCCAAGGAG
>JAZOBI010000059.1:0-2374 GCA_045595885.1 Faecousia sp.
CAGTTCCGGGCGCGGTTGCTTCCCTCGCCCCAGTATTCCTTCATATACGCGCCACCCACCATTACCTTTGCGGTGGGGCTTTCGTCGAACCGGGCGAAGTAACGGCCCAGCATCATGAATTCCGCGCCCCTAGCCAGCGCCAGAGTCATGTGATAGTCATGGACGATGCCGCCGTCGGAGCAGATGGGCACATAAATGCCGGTTTCCTTGAAATATTCGTCCCGGGCAGCCGCCACTTCGATCAGCGCGGTGGCCTGGCCCCGGCCGATGCCCTTGGTTTCACGGGTGATGCAGATGGAGCCGCCGCCGATACCGACCTTAATGAAGTCCGCACCGGACTCTGCCAGGAAGCGGAAGCCGTCCTTATCCACCACGTTGCCGGCGCCGATCTTGACACTGTCGCCATAGTTTTCCCGAACCCAGGCGATGGTCTTGGCCTGCCAGCAGGTGAAGCCTTCGGAGGAGTCGATGCACAGCACATCCGCGCCGGCATTGATGAGGGCAGGGATCCGCTGGGCATAGTCACGAGAGTTGATGCCGGCGCCAACCAGGAACCGCTTTTCCTTATCCAGCAGCTCCAGGGGGTTGGCCTTGTGGGAAGCGTAGTCCTTACGGAAGACAAAATACAGCAAATGGTCGTTTTCGTCCACGATGGGCAGACTATTCAGCTTGTGATCCCAAATAATGTCATTGGCCTGCTTCAAGGTAGTATCCTTGGGCGCAACCACCAGCTTTTCCCGGGGAGTCATGAAATCCTTGACCTTATCGGTGGGGCTCATGCGGGACACACGGTAATCACGGGAGGTAACGATGCCCAGGAGCTTACCGTTGGGCGTACCGTCGGCGGTGATGGCCACGGTGGAGAAGCCGTTGGCGGCCTTCAGATTCAGCACATCCGCCAGAGTATGCTCAGGGGTAAGATTGGAGGCGGAAACCACGAAGCCAGCTTTGTAATTTTTGACCTTGCGGACCATTTCCGCCTGGGATTCGATGCTCTGAGAACCGAAAATGAAGCTCAGGCCGCCTTCCTTTGCCAAAGCGATGGCCAGGGTGTCATTGGACACGGACTGCATAATGGCAGATGTCATGGGAATATTCAGCGAAATGGGACATTCCTCCTGGCCCTTGCGGTACTTGACCAAGGGAGTCCGCAGGGAAACGTGGTCAGGGATGCAATCTTCGGACGTGTAACCGGGGATCAGCAGGTACTCGCTGAAGGTATGGCTGGGTTCGGGATAAATATAGGCCATTTGGAATCTCCTCCTGAATAAAAGTTTGTATAAAAAGTGTGGATTTTATAGTTCCGCTATTCTATGCAATGATAGCACAGTTTTTTGGAGGGGTCAAGATAGATAAAGGGAAAAATTCAAATTTTCGTTTATCGGTCTGTTCATTTCCAACATAATCGCAGGGCAAGGCTATGGTACAAAAAGGACCAACCCGGAGGTTGGTCCTTCTGCATTAGATAAAATTACACCATTGCGCAGGTGATGATGGCCATCTTGTAGACCTCATCGGCGTTGCAGCCGCGGGACAGGTCGTTGATGGGAGCGTTCAGACCCTGCAGGATGGGGCCGTAGGCTTCGAAGCCGCCCAGACGCTGGGCAATCTTGTAGCCGATGTTGCCGGCTTCGATGCAGGGGAAGATGAAGGTGTTGGCGTAGCCGGCCACAGGGGAGCCGGGGAACTTCAGCTGACCAACCTCGGGAGCCACAGCGGCGTCGAACTGCATCTCGCCGTCGATAGCCAGCTCGGGAGCCATTTCCTTGGCAACGATGGTGGCGTCATGGCTCAGCTTGACGGTGCCGCCCTTGCCGGAGCCGTTGGTGGAGAAGCTCAGCATAGCGACCTTGGGATCAATGCCGAAAACCTTGGCGGTGTTGGCGGTTTCGATGGCCACTTCTGCCAGCTTGCGGGCTGCGGAAACGGTGACGTTGCCTTCCTTATCCACGGAATCCTCGTAGCTCAGGTTGATGGCGCAGTCGCCCATGGCGATCTTCTCGTCGCCGCGAACCATGATGAAGCAGGAAGAAACCAGGTTTGCGCCGGGCTTGGTCTTGACCAGCTGCAGAGCGGGACGGACGGTGTCGGCGGTGGAGTAGGTGGCGCCGCCCAGCAGAGCGTCGGCGTAGCCCATCTTCACCAGCATGGTGCCGAAGTAATTGCCCTTAACCAGCAGAGCTTTGCACTCGTCGGCGCTCATCTTGCCCTTACGCAGAGCCACCATGGTTTCCACCATGGCATCCATGCCTTCGTAAGTAGCGGGGTCAATGATTTCCACGCCCTCGATATTATAATTGCCCTTGGCAGCGTTGGCCTTGACTTCGTCTACATTGCCGATCAGGATGGGGGTCAGGAAGCCGCCTTCCACCAG
>JAZOBI010000060.1:0-6818 GCA_045595885.1 Faecousia sp.
TGACGCCCTGCTTCACATCGGCCCACTCAGCCTTAGCGGTGGGGTAGAAGTAGGAAGAGCCAACGATTTCAATCCAGGCAGCGTTAGCGGGGTCGGCAGCAGCCATGATCTCGCCACCGGCGGAGGGAGCGGGCAGGAAGCCTTCCATGATAACCCAATCGGAGTAACGCTCGTCCTCGTAGAAGAAGTCGAAGAAGGTGGTGACAGCGGCCAGCTCGTCATCGGAGTAGTCGTTGTCGAAGCACATGAAGCGGTCCATAACGCCCTGAGAAACAGCAGCGCCACCGGCATTGTTGGTGGGAATGGAAGAAACGCCCCAGTTGATGTTGTAGCCACCAGTGGTCAGATAGGTGGGGATGGAGTTGGGTCCGATCATCATAGCGACCTTACCGGCGCCGAACATATCCTGGTTGGCGTAACGGGTTTCGGTAGCGGGGTCGGAGTTGGTCAGGCCGTCGTTAACCATGCCAATGATGAACTCGATGGCTTCCACGTTCTCGGCGGAGTTCAGAGTCCAGTTGCCGTTGGCGTCAACGAAGTTACCGCCGTTGTTCCAGATGTAGTAAGCGAAGCAAGCCTGGCCTTCGTCGGTGGTCATGTCAACGCCCCAGGGATAGATCTCGGGGTCGTAAGCCTTGATGGCTTCGCAGGCAGCGACCAGCTCGTCCCAAGTGGTGGGAACTTCAACGCCGGCAGCGTCCAGGATGTCCTTGTTGTAGTACATAGCGCGGGCAGAAGCCAGGTCCGGCACGGCCCAAACAGTGCCGTCGACAACGGACTGATCCAGGAAGGACTGATAGAACTTAGCGTAGGTTGCGTCGGAGATGTAGTCCTTAGCGGGCAGCAGCAGGCCGTCAGCCTGATAGGCGGCGAAAACGTCGATGTTCAGGATGTCGGGAGCATCGTTGTTGGAGATGCGGGTGTTGACTACGGTGTAGATGTCGTTCCAGGAAACAACGTCAACAACCAGGTCAATGTTTTCGTTGGCAGCTTCGAAGTCCTTTTCAAACTGAACCCACCAAGACTTGGTCTGGGTGCCGTACTCAGCAGCGATCACTTCCAGCTCGACCTTCTCGCCGCTCTTGTTGCCACAAGCGATCAGGCCCAGAGACAGGACCAGAACCAGCAGCAGTGCAATGATTTTCTTCATTTTATTTCCTCCTAATTTTGTTTGCGGTTTGCCAAATACTGATAAACCACCTTACATAAATTATACATAATATACGGAGAAAGTCAATTGTAAATTTTTCAAATTGTTAATTATCCCTAAATAATTCCGGAAATAACCGAGAAATGAGGTTGCAAAGCGAAATTTGCTGTGATATACTTAGTCTGCGGAGTATCGCTTTGACGGTATTCATCAAAAACATACGAAAATATGTAAAAATTCCACCAAGGAGGAAAATGTCATGCGCGCATATATACCCGAGCAGGATGCCATTTTACATGAGGTGCTTCAGGCTTACGATTTCCCCGCTACACTTCTGGGCGCTGCCCGATACGGTCAGGGCCATATCAATGATACCTTCTGTGTAGTTTGCCAGCCCCGGGAAGGGGATGCTGTGCGCTATATTTTGCAGGGTATGTCCACTGCCGCATTTCCCCATCCGGAAGAGTTGATGGAAAACTTCATTGGGATTACCTCTTTTCTTCGGGAGAAGATTATCGCTGCCTCTGGCGATCCCCTGCGGGAAACCCTTAGTCTTGTGAAAACCCGGGACGGAAAGGACTATTACACCGATTCCAATGGTAAAGTCTGGCGTCTGACTCCTTTTATCGAAAATACGGATTGTTTCCAATCCGCGACACCTGCGCTTTTCGAGGCTTCCGCCCGGGCGTTTGGCCGCTTCCAGTATATGTTGCAGGGCTATCCCGCTGAAACATTGCACGAAACCATCGTCAACTTCCACAACACGGAAGACCGCTTCGCCAAATTCCAGGCTGCCCTGGCTTCCGACAAGCATGACCGGGCCAAGGATGTGGCCGCGGAAATCCGGTTTGTGCTGGATCGCAAGGCAGATTGCTCTGTGGCGCTGCAGGCTTTGCGGGATGGAAAGCTGCCTCTGCGTGTCACCCATAACGATACCAAGCTGAATAATATTCTGATCGACCGTGATACCGGTGAAGGTATCTGCGTCATTGACCTGGATACCACCATGCCGGGTCTCAGCATCAATGACTTTGGCGATTCCATTCGCTTTGGTGCCAACCACTCCAAGGAAGATGAAAAGGATCTGTCCAAGGTGAATTTCGACATTGAGCTTTATGAAGCGTATACCCGTGGCTTCCTGGAAGGCGCACAGGGCAGCCTGACACCTGCGGAACTGGAATATCTGCCCTGGGGTGCCCGGTTGATGACATTGGAGTGCGGTATCCGCTTCCTGACCGACTATCTGGACGGCGATCATTATTTCCGTATCCACTATCCGGAGCAGAATCTGGACCGCTGCCGCACTCAGTTTAAGCTGGTGCGGGATATGGAAGAACAGTTCGACGCCATGGCGGCTGTTGTGGCGAAATACGCGTAAATGGAGGAAACGTTATGAATATTCTTGTTACCGGCGGAGCCGGCTATATCGGCTCTCATACTTGCCTGGAGCTGCTGGAACTGGGCTGCGGCGTCATCGTGATTGACAATCTGTGCAATTCAAAACCCGAATCCCTGCGCCGGATCCAGGAGATCAGCGGCAAGGAACTGAAATTCTATGAAGGCGATGTGCGGGATGAAGCCCTGCTGCGCAAGATCTTCGCGGAAAATGAAATCTCTTGTGTCATCCATTTTGCCGGTTTGAAGGCTGTGGGTGAGAGTGTTGCCAAACCCTGGGAGTATTTTGATAACAACCTGAATTCCACCCTGATCCTGACCAAGGTTATGGCTGATGTGGGTGTTCAGAATTTGATTTTCTCCTCCTCTGCCACCGTATACTCTGCCGGTAATGAAATGCCGCTGAAGGAAACCAGCCGCACCGGTGATTGCACCAATCCTTACGGCTGGACCAAGTATATGACCGAGCAGATCCTGCAGGCGCTGTGCGTGGCGGATCCCAAGTGGAGTGTATGCCTGCTGCGCTATTTCAACCCCATCGGCGCCCATATTTCCGGCCGGATCGGTGAAGATCCCAGCGGCATCCCCAACAATTTGATGCCCTTTATTACCCAGGTGGCTGTGGGACGGAGAGATCATCTGAATGTGTTTGGCAATGATTACGATACCCACGACGGCACCGGCGTCCGTGACTATATTCATGTAGTGGACCTGGCTAAGGGTCATGTGGCTGCAGTTGCCTACACTTGCGCCCATCATGGCTGCGAGGTATTCAATCTGGGTACCGGCACCGGCTACAGTGTGCTGGATATGGTCAAGACCTTTACGGAGGTCAATCAGGTGGCGGTTCCTTACGAAATCACGGATCGCCGTCCCGGCGATCTGGGTACTTGCTACGCCGATCCTGAAAAGAGTGAAAAGCAGCTGCTGTGGAAGGCAGAAAAGAATCTTGCCGATATGTGCCGGGACTCCTGGCGCTGGCAGAGCAACAACCCCATGGGCTACGGCGAATAATTTATCGGCGATGGTCTGCCGCGTTGGCGTGGTACTCTTTGGAGAGTATCACGCCATTTTTTGTCTGGGGCGAACAAAAAAGAAAAGAATCCAAAAGAATATCACGCAAATTCGGCAGACCATTTTTTGTGCCGGGCTTTACATTTCGCTGCGGAAGCGATATAATAACATTTTAGGAGGTGAGCCGATGATACGTAAACAAAGAAATATGCTGGAAGGCCCTTTGCTGTCGAGCGTCTTACTTTATACCATTCCCATTATCCTCACCGGCGTTCTGCAGCTTCTGTTCAATGCGGCGGACCTGGTTGTGGTGGGTCGCTATCGGGGAAGCGCGTCCCTGGCTGCGGTGGGCGCCACCGGCGCAGTGACCAATTTGATTGTCAATTTGTTTATTGGCCTCAGCGTGGGTGCCGGCGTTTCCGTTGCCCATGGTTTGGGCAGCAAGAATGATGAAACGGTTCATCGTACGGTACATACGGCGGTGCCGGCGGCTGTGGTAAGCGGTCTGGTGCTGACAGCGGTGGGCATTTCCATGGCGGAGACTTTTCTGATCTGGATGGGCACACCGGAGGATATTCTCCCGCTGTCTACCGTCTATATGCAGTTCTATTTTGCCGGCATGACCTTCAATATGGTCTATAATTTCTGCGCGTCCATTCTCCGCGCCGCCGGTGATACGAAAAATCCGCTGATTTTCCTCAGTATTTCAGGCTTAATCAATGTGGCGCTGAATTGGCTTTTTGTGGCAGTGCTGGGAATGAATGTGGAGGGTGTTGCGCTGGCTACCGCTATTTCCCAGGCAGTTTCCGCTGTTTCTATGGTGATCGTACTGATGAACCGGAAGGACGCCTGCCGCCTGGAGCTGAAGAAACTCCGCTTCTATAAGCCCCAACTTATGAAAATGGTTCGAATCGGCCTGCCTGCCGGTGTGCAGGGCTCGCTGTTTTCCATTTCCAATGTGCTGATCCAGTCCTCCATCAATTCTTTTGGCAGTGTGGTCATGTCCGGCAATGCCGCCAGCGGCAATATAGAGGGCTTCGTATATGTGACCCAAAACGCGTTCCACCAAACCGCGGTCAACTATGTGGGACAGAATATGGGCGCCCGGCAGTACAAAAGAGTCAAAAAGATCCTCTGGACCTGCCTGGCCTGCGTTAGTGCGGCAGGTTTGAGCCTTGGAATTGTGGTTCGTGCCTTTGGTGAGCCGCTGCTTGGCATCTACATTACCGATTCCCAGGAAGCGATCCAATACGGTCTGCTCCGCATGACCTGCATCTGCATTCCGTATTTCATTTGCGGCTTGATGGATGTTTCCACCGGCGCATTGCGTGGTATGGGCGCGTCTGTAGTGCCGATGATCATTTCTGTGTTGGGTGTCTGCGGCATCCGCGTTTTGTGGATTTATACTGTTTTCCAAATCCCGGCCTATCATACGCCCCAGTGCCTGTACTTGTCCTACACCGTGTCCTGGGCTGCCACCTTCGCCTGCCAGTTGCTGGCATTCCTCATTGTATTCCGAAAAAAATCACGGCAGATTGAGCCGAATATCCCCGCGGGAGGCGCTTTATGAACTTTATGGAGATCGCCCAATTCCGGCAGTCCTGCCGCAGCTATGACCCGGGCAGGGAAGTAGAACCGGAAAAAATAGGCGCTATTTTGGAAGCTGCCCGGTTGGCACCTTCCGCCTGCAACGGACAGCCCTATCATTTCACGGTTTGCCGTGGAGAAGCGGCCAAAGCGGTGGCATCCGCCGTCGGCGGCTTGGGCATGAATAAGTTTGCTGCCCAAGCCCCGGTTCTGATCGTAGTTTCCGAGGAGCCTTATGTGAAAACCGCTGCTATGGGCGCGAAACTGAAGGGTATTGACTATCGTTCTATCGATATTGGTATTGCTGCCGCGTATCTGACAGCCGAGGCGGCAGCGCAGGGCCTTGGCACCTGCATTTTGGGCTGGCTGGACAGTGAGAAAATTCAGAGAATCTGCGGCCTAAACCGGCCGGTGCACATGGTGATCACGGTTGGGTATCCATCAGTGATGGACACTTTGCGAAGTAAGAAACGGAAAGAGCTTTCGGAACTGGTAACGGAGATAGGCTAAAGAAATCAGGGCATTGTGCAACATAGACAAATTATTTGTAAAAACTCAGCAAAATACACCCCTTGCCAAAGTTGTCATTATCTGTTATAATGTTCGTTGGTGAGAAACATCACCGATGAATCTTGATCAAAATTCATGAAAAAGGAGACTGATTCCAATGAATGCTTATGTTGAACGCGTAATCGAGTACGTAAAGACCAAGCATGCAAATGAGCCCGAGTTCTGCCAGACTGTTGAAGAAGTTTTTGCTTCTATCTCTCCTGTCATCGACGCTCATCCCGAGTATGAAAAGGTTGACCTGCTGACCCGTATGGTCGAGCCCGAGCGTATGTTCACCTTCCGCGTTGTCTGGTGTGACGATGCCGGTCAGTGGCATACCAACATTGGCTACCGTTGCCAGTTCAACGGCGCCATTGGTCCCTACAAGGGCGGCCTGCGCTTCCAGCCCAATGTTACCGCTTCCGTCATTAAGTTCCTGGGCTTCGAGCAGACCTTCAAGAACTCCCTGACCGGCCTGCCCATGGGCGGTGGTAAGGGTGGTTCCGACTTCGATCCCACCGGCAAGTCTGATGCCGAAATGATGCGTTTCTGCCAGAGCTACATGACCGCTCTGTACCGCTACATCGGACCCGATGTGGACGTTCCCGCCGGTGATATGGGCGTTGGCGGCCGCGAGATCGGCTATATGTACGGCCAGTACCGCCGCCTGAAGGGCGTTTGGGAGAACGGTGTTCTGACCGGTAAGGGCCAGACCTACGGCGGCTCCAAGACCCGTCCCGAGGCTACCGGCTACGGCGCTGTTTACTATCTGCAGGAAGTCCTGGCTCACGAAGGCGAGTCCATCGAGGGCAAGACCATTGCTATCTCCGGCTTCGGCAATGTTGCTTGGGGTATCTGCCAGAAGGCTCTGCACCTGGGCGCCAAGGTCGTGACCCTGTCCGGTCCCGACGGCTACATCTACGACGCCGAAGGCGTTTCCTCCTCTCAGGAGAAGGCCGACTTCATGCTGCAGATGCAGGCCAGCCGCCGCAACAAGGTACAGGACTATGCTGACAAGTTCGGTGTGCAGTTCTTCCCCGGCGAGAAGCCCTGGGGCGTCAAGGCCGACGTCATCATGCCTTCCGCTATGCAGAACGACGTCCGTATGGACTCCGCTGAGAAG
>JAZOBI010000061.1:0-12274 GCA_045595885.1 Faecousia sp.
CAAAACCGCTGAGGGCATTTGCTCTCAGCGGTTTTTGCGTAAAAATGGCGACTGGGGAATTGTTTTTTTGTGGCGGAAAAATTGGAAAAATCAGTGCAAACGGCCAGCTCCCCTTGAATTGCTGGGGCAAATGTGGTACGATTTATCTATCATTTCGGAAAGAAGGATGATTATGAAGCGAACATTATCGTTTATTCTCGCGTTGGTGCTGTTGGTCGGGTTGATGCCGATGCAGGCACTGGCAAGTGAGAATGAACCGAATCCCTGGGGAGGCAGAAGCGCCGTATTTGTCGGCGACAGCATTACTGCCGGTTCCGGTACAACAAAAATCTATTATGAGTATTTGGAGGAAAACCTCGGTTTTGGTTCCGTGACACCGATGGGTATTGCCGGGTCCTGCATCAGTGCTGCTTCTGATTACGGTCAGTCCAATCAGCCTCTGATCAACCGCTATCAGGATATTCCCTCTGCTGACTTGATTGTCATTTTTATGGGTACCAATGACTATGGCCATGAAACGCCCCTGGGCAGCGTGGAGGACACGCAGGATGGGACTTTCTACGGCGCGTTGAATGTGATTATCCCCGCCCTTGTCGCAGAGCATCCGTCCAGCAAGCTGGTGTTTGTTACCCCCTTGCATCGGTATGGCTTTGGAACCAGCAAAATCCTGGGGACAAAGTTCACTTATGATAACATCCCCAACGGTGTTGGTGCCACGCTTACGGATTATGTGGATGCACTGAAAACTGTCTGCGCAGCAAACGGTGTATCTGTTATTGATCTGCACACAGAATGCACGTTGGATCCCGCGGATGCGGAAGTTCGCACGGCATATATGCCTGATGGTCTGCACCCCAATGCTGCCGGTCATGAGGTGCTCGCCGGGATCATGGAATCCCATATTCGTGGTTTTGAGCCTGTGGAGCAGGAGCCGGTTGAACTGACCGAGATGGTTTACGGCAATCGCTTTGCCACCGGCAATAATCAGACCTGCCGGGCAAGCTCCCGTATCAATTATTACCTGAAGGCAGGCACCGTCATTACTCTCAAGGACTCTGCTGCCATGCAGTGGGCTTGCACCAAGACCTCCGACGAAACCAGTTCCAGCAACCTGGGCTATTTCCCGGACAGCGGATGGTCTGACAAGGAAACCGCTGTGGTGGAAGCTGACGGCTGGGTTGGTTTTGTGTTTAAATACCGGGACGAAACCCAGGCATTTGATCTGACCAAGGCTCTTTCTGATTACATTACCATCGAAGAACCTCATACCCACTCTTATGAAAACGGCACCTGTACCGGCTGTGGTGCAACAACCAGTCCATATCTCCAGCAGCTCCCGGATAATATTACCGGCTGCAGCAATTTGTATGACATCCTGACCCCCACAAAGGGCTATTACACAGCCACAAAATATGACACCAGTAATGGCGCCGTGCTTTCCGTTGTGATCCCTGTAGAACCCGGCGACCGGATCGCGGCCAGCTCCTTTGGCCCTGTGTCAGAAAATATGGGATCCGTGGACGGTATTCGAGTTACCTATCTTCTGGATGGAACCATCGTTGAAAGCCTGTCCGCAGGCAGCGTGTACACCAGCTACACAAATGATGGCTACATTACCGTTCCCGAAGGCGTAAACATGGTCAGCGTTCCCTGGTGGAAACCCAGTGACAACAACTGGCTGACCTTGAGCCAGATCAGTAAAAACTTCGCTTCACATAGTCCCAAAACCGTTCCTGCCCAGGCCTCAACCTGCACGGAAAAGGGATATACCGCAGGAGAAGTCTGTGAAATCTGTAATGCTTCTCTGGGTTCCCGGGAGGAAATTCCTGCTGCCGGTCACGACTATAGCGGAGACACCTGTACTGTCTGTGGAACTGTAAATGTTCTGGCAATTTTGGATGGAAAGTATGTTTCCATTTTGGGTGACAGCATTTCTACCTTCAACGGTTACTCCAATGATGCTACAGTGAATACTACCATCGGTGGCAACGGCCCTCGATATGACGCAGGAACTGCTGACACCAAACCCGGCAGCTATTGCCTCCTGGAAAGCGTCGATGATACCTGGTGGATGGATTTCGCCAACCGCAGCGGTATGAAACTGCTGGTCAACAACTCCTGGGCCGGTTCTCAGGTTTTTGGCGGTCAAACCAGCGATGGACGGGTGATACCTGCCGCCTATCTGGAGCGCTGCATCAATCTCCATGACAATACCGCCGAAAACAATCCCAATAACGCCCCCATCAACCCGGATGTGATTTTTGTATATCTGGGAATCAATGACTACAACTTCAATCGCAGTAATGTAGGTAGCGGCACGGTAGATTATGCCAAGCTGATAAACAGCGATGGAATCTATGTTACCCCCACAACTTTCGGTGAGGCTTACGGCATTCTGTTGCACAAAATGAAGAACGCCTATCCCAATGCACAGATTTTCGCCATGACGCTGCTTCCTGAGAATCTGTATTCTGTGGATAAGACAGCATGGGAGCAGCACAACGCCTATATTCGGGCAGCGGCAGAATACTACGGCATTCCTGTGGTGGATTTGGCAGAAAAGTGTGCCATTACCTGGGATAACTATTCCGGCTACATGATGGACAAAATCCATCCTACTACTGCCGGAATGGAACGGATTTCCGACTGCATCGAAGCAGAGCTGGTTGCCTACTACACGGCAAACCCGCCCCATACCCACTCCTATACATTCACCGTCACCGTCCCCACCTGCACCGCTCAGGGCTACACCACCTATACCTGCGCCTGCGGTGATAGTTATGTGGATGATCATGTGGATGCAACAGGCCACACCTACGACGATGGCTTGTGTACGCTCTGCGGTGCGATTGCCGACGGCACTATCTGGCAGATCACGAAAAACGGCATCGTGATCGGTGCGTATGCAGATCTGCAGGGGGCAGTCGATGCCTGTGAAGCCGGTGGCACCATCCTTTTGACGACGGATTGCGCTGTGACTGCCGGCGTCATCCTTGAGAACAGCATTACCATCGATGGCGGTAACCATCTGGTGGATATCTCCGGCTGCAGCAATGCATTTATCACTATTGGTGAGGGTGCGGAAGTCACCATCCGGGATCTGAAGCTGGATGGCGGCGCCGATGGATTTGAAGTGGACTATGATGCCGTCACCTACACCAATTACACCATTCCGTTGAAGGCAGGATCTCTGGCAAATGACCCCAAGGCCAACCAGTCTGCCATAATCAGCAACGGCATTCTTGTCTGTGAGAATGTGGATGTTTCCAACCGATACACCGCCTCTGTTGGCGGCGCTATGCAGATTTTGGCCGGTAGTGTCAAGCTGACCGATTGTGACTTCACGCACAACTACGGCACTTCCAAGGGCGGCGCACTGTTTATCGGCAGCAACTTCGGCACACGCACTGCTTACCCGGTTGAAATGGTGACCATCCAGAACTGCACCTTTACCAAGAACTACACCGGCCACGGCGGTGCCATTTACGCCTACAATATGACGGAAATGGTTATTGAAAACACCTTGTTTTTTGAAAACACCGCCAATGGCGGCAAGGGTGGTGCCATTGATCTGTTCAGCGAAACCACAAAACCCACCACCGCTATGGCTCTGGGTCTGGACTTTATGCAGACTACCATCCGGGATTGTACATTCCGGGACAACTGGGCGGGCAATGACGGTTTTGCCATCCAGTCCTATGATTCGGATCTGTACATTTATGATTCTGAATTTATAGACAATGTGGGCGTACATCCCACCAGCAGCGTGGGTACGGTGTCCATTGAAGCCTACCGCCATGCGGATGAGAGCCAGCGGATTTACACGCTGATGGACGGCTGCCTGTTTGAAGGTAATCGGGGTCCCTGTGCTGTCTATGGCGATCACAGCAGTATTTCTGACCTGGATGTAACCAACTGCATCTTCCGGAACAATGTGGGCAATATGAGCTTCCTGCTGTACAGTGCCACCACCAATATGTCTGGCTGTGAGTTTGTTGGTGAAGTGATGAATGTGACTGTCATGGATGCCCGGATTTACGAAAACTATACCATTTTGCCATTGCTGACCATGACGGATGTGACCTTCGCCGATTGTGCGGCTCCCACAGAAATCCTGACCCGCAAGCAGAACCATGATGAGAGCCTGAATACCTACCAGGTAATCCTGCAGGGTACCACCAATGGTGACATTACCATTTGGGATAACAATGCAGTGACGATTCTGGGCAATCATACCGGCAATGTGCTGCTGGGTTATGGTACAGAAAGAAGTCACCTGACCATCGGTGATACTGCAAACGTGAATGGTATCATTGCTCAGCAGCCTGAAAGCGTGACTGCAGCCATCGGCGAGAGGTTCGCTGTCACCGTGGAAACTGAGGGCGAAAACTTAACCTATCAGTGGTACTACAAGGATGCCGGTATGAAGAACTTCCGTGTGTCCAGCAACAAGACTTCTTCCTATGCCTACACTATGATGGCTTATATGCACAACCGACAGGTCTACTGCGTCATCACCGATGCCAACGGCAATTCTGTGACCACTGAAACCGCAACCATCACCCGTCCTCCGCAGGCACTGAAGATTACCCAGCAGCCTCAGGATGTTCAGGTGAATGTGGGCGAAAAGTTTAGTATCAGCCCCAGGGCGCAAGGCGATGGTTTGACCTATCAGTGGTATTACAAGGATGCTGGCATGAAGACCTTTAGGATTTCCAGCAACAAGTCTTCCGCTTATGCTTACACCATGCAGAGCTATATGAAGGGCCGACAGGTCTACTGCGTCATTACCGACCAGTATGGCAGCAGCGTGACCACCGAGGTTGCGACCATTTCTCTGCCTCCTGTGGAACTGAAGATTCTGACCCAGCCCACCGATGTGTACGCATCCAGAGGTGAGAAATTCTCCATCAGCTTTGATGTACAGGGTGACGGCCTGACCTACCAGTGGTACTACAAGGAAGGTTATATGAAGGACTTCAAGCTTTCCAGCAACAGAACTTCTGCATACGCCTACGCCATGCAGAACTACATGAACAATCGCCAAGTCTACTGCGTCATCACCGACCAGTATGGCAACCAGGTGGTTACCGAAGTGGTGACCATTTGGTTGATTCCGTAATTGAAAAACGTGGACAGAATTCCGGTTCTGTCCACGTTTTTTTTCTTGCGTTTTTTGAACCGCTGTGGTACTATTATTTTACTGACAGTAAAAATATTTTCTTACTGGTTAGAGAATTGGTATATTCAAACCGGGAAAGAAAAAAGGTACAATAAATATAAGGGAGGGTATTTTCCGTGAAAATTGCCATATCAGAAAACATCCGATCCATGCGTAAAGGACATAAGCTCACCCAGGAACAACTGGCGGAGGCATTGGGCGTGACCGTGGGCGCGGTTTCCAAATGGGAAAGCGCCATGTCTGTGCCGGATATCAGTACCATCATTAGCCTGGCGGAGTTTTTTGACACATCCGTAGACGCCCTTTTAGGCTATGAATCCCTGAAAGGCAGTGTGGAGAAAACAAGGGAAGTTTTACGCGCCATGCGACAGCGAAAACAATTCTTTGACGGTATGCGGGAAGCAGAAAAGGCGCTGAAGAAGTACCCAAACATCTTTGATATCGTCTATGAATGCGCCATGCTCTATGCGGTAGGCGGGCGGGAACGGAAATCCACCAAAGATTGCCGCCGGGGCATTGAACTGTATGAGCAGGCGCTGGAACTGCTGGGTCAGAATACCAATCCCAATATCGGCGATATCGGCATCCGCCGGGAAATGGCGAATCTCTACATTGCCATGGGTGAAGCTGAAAAAGGCATCTCCCTTTTGAGCCAGAGCAATATCCGCGGCATCAATGACGCGGTGATTGGGTACGCCCTCGCTTCCGTCAGCCATAAGCCGGATGAGGCGCTTCCGTATTTGTCCCGGGCCATGATCGACACGACCCTCAATCAGATGCAGGAACTGAGCATCGGCTTCTCCAACGCGTATTGGGATATGGGGCAGATCGAGGACGCGATCTATGTCATGGAATGGTATGCCCAGATTTTGAGGAGCCTTCGGAAACCCGGAGAGGTTACTTTTTTGGATAAGATGGAGGCGATCTGCCTGTGCCGGGTGGTTATTCTCTGCATGGAGCAAAATAACAGAGAAAAAGCGCTGCAGACGCTGCGTCGGGCGGTGACGCTGGCACGGAGATTTGACAAGAATCCCCAGTATAAAATGACCGGCATCCGGTTTTTCCACGGCAGCGGCATTGAAACCGCCTATGATGATTTTGGCGTCAGCACACTGGAGGGCTTGCACAAGCGAATTACCGCCGACACGGAAACCCGGGCGCAAATGCAGGTTCTTTGGGAAGAAGCCATCGCGTAATTACTTTTTGTATATGACAGCAGGCAGCGAATGGAACAATCGCTCCGGGCTGTGATATAAATCCATTTCATAAAGGAGCAAAAATATGAAACGAAACACATTTTTGAAACGTTTCCTATCCGTGATGTTGATACTGACACTCATGGTTGGTTACGTACTGCCCGGTTTTGCCTTAGAACCCGGACAGGATACCCCCTCCTATGTGAAGTTCACCCAAGTGGATAACGACTCGGTTTCTGCCAGCCTGACACCCAATGGCCGTGCGGAACTGTTGGGTGATACACAATACGCCGACACAGATGTTGTCCGCGTATCCATTGTCCTGAAAAAGGCTTCTACCATTCAGGCCGGCTTTGATACCATGAACATTGCCGGAAATCAGGCCGCGGTTGCTTACCGCAATGGCTTGAAGAATGATCAGGCCAACCTGATTCAGCGGATTGAGCGTTCTGTTCAGGGCGAATTTGATGTGGTTTGGAACTTGACTCTGGCTGCAAACATTATCTCCGCCTATGTGGAGTATGGCCAGATCGAGACCATTGAAAAGATGGCGGGCGTTGCGCAAGTGGTTCTGGAAAACCAGTATCTGCCCAACGAGGCCACTGTTACCGGCGACATGCTGGTTCCCAACATGGCTACATCCGGTGGCCAGATCGGCTCCACCCACGCATGGGCTGAGGGCTATACCGGCGCAGGCACCCGTATTGCCGTGATCGATACCGGCACGGATACCAACCATCAGAGCTTGAATGCCATGGCCTTTGAGTACTCCTTGTCCCTGCTGGCCGAAGCGGCAGGCATGAGCTATGAAGAGTATGTGGATTCTCTGGATCTTTTGGATGCGGAGGAGATTGCCGCGGTTGCCGATAAGCTGAATATTAAGGATTATCTGGATCCCCAGCAGGCTTATTTCAGCAGCAAATTGCCTTTCGGCTTCAACTATAAAGACGTGGACTACGATATTACCCACGACAATGACGAACAGGGTGAGCATGGCTCCCATGTGGCCGGTATTGCTACTGCCAATTCCTGGCTGTATGATGGCGAGGGCAACTATGGCAAGGCGTTGGACAATGTGTTCATGCAGGGTGTTGCTCCCGATGCGCAGCTGCTTACCATGAAAGTCTTTGGCAAGGACGGCAGCCCCTACGATTCTGACTATTTTGCTGCCATCGAAGATGCCATTATTCTGGGCGCCGATGTGGTGAACCTGTCCCTGGGTTCCGTGGCTCCCGGCCGCGGCACCCATTCCAATGAGGTGTTCCAGTCTATTATGGATGAGCTGACCGAGTCCGGTGTTGTGGTGGCCATCTCTGCCGGTAACTCCGGTCATTGGGCTGAGTATGCTGAAAACGGCGGATACCTGTACAACACCGATGTGAGCCAGGATACCGTTGGTCAGCCGGGCTCCTTTACCAACTCTCTGTGTGTCGCTTCCGTTGAGAACGACGGCATGGTCGGCTACTATATCGATGTGAACGGCAATATGTTTGTTTACAACGAAGATAACCGGGATGGAGAGTTCAGCAACCGGCTCTTTAGAGAGATCGCCGGCGAATATGAATACATTTTCATCGACGGCATTGGTAAGGCAGAGGATTGGGAAGCCGTGGCAGATGTTTTGCCCGGCAAGATCGCTCTGTGCTCCCGTGGTGAAACCAATTTTGCCGAGAAGGCAAATCTGGCGGTTGCGGCCGGCGCTGTTGCTGTATTTATTTACAACAACCAGAGCGGCGTGATCAACCTGGATCTGACGGAGTATCTGTACACAAACCCCGTTGCGGCCATCACCAAGGCACAGGGCACAGCTATTCGTGAGCTGTCCACCCCTGTTACCGATGATGCCGGTAATGTGCTGTATCTGACAGGCACTATGACCATCAGCGCAACCATCGGCATGGGCTACTTTGGCAGCGATTACTATACCATGTCCGACTTCTCCTCCTGGGGTGTTCCCGGATCTCTGGAAATGAAGCCTGAGATCACTGCCCCCGGCGGCAATATCTATTCCCACAACGCCCTGGAGCCCTCCGGCGGCGGTTATGAGATCATGTCCGGTACCTCCATGGCATCTCCCCAGGTGGCTGGTATGGCAGCCTTGCTGGCCCAGTATGTGCGTGAGAACAACCTGTCTGAAAAGACCGGTGTGGATGAACGCCATTTGATCCAGAGCCTGCTGATGTCCACCGCCCAGCCGTTGCTGGCTTCCGAAGGTGTGTATTACCCCGTCCTGCAGCAGGGCGCCGGTCTGGCAAATGTCTATTCCGCCATGACCGCCGACTCCTATATCATCATGGACGAAAATGCCAATGCCGGCGCTGCCGATGGTAAGGTCAAGGTCGAACTGTTCGACGATCCTGATCGCGTCGGTTCCTATACCGCCGCCTTCACCGTGTACAATCTGGAGTCTGTGGAAAAGGTTTTGAATCTGCGTGCTGACTTCTTCATTCAGGCGCTGACTTCCGATGGCACCTATCTGTACATGGATTATTCCACCACCATGATCCCCATGGATGTATTCTGGTCCGTGGGCGGCGTCGCAACCATGTCCGATTCGGAAGGCGTGGATTTCAACGGCGACGGCCGGATCGACTCCGATGACGGCCAGGCGCTGCTGGACTACGCCACCGGTAAAATCAGCTCTCTGTACAATATGGATATGGCTGATGTGGATGGCGACGGCGATGTGGATTCCTATGATGCCTATACGTATCTGGCCGGCCTGTCCACCACCACCGCGCTGATCCCCGCTAACGGCACTGTGGAGATCCGTGTGGAATTCAGTCTGTCCGAAGAAATGAAGGAAACTCTGGACACGCTGTACCCCAACGGTACTTACCTGCAGGGCTTCCTGTATGCGGAAACCGAGGGCGAAGAGGATACGGTTGGCACCAGCCATTCCATTCCCGTTCTGGGCTTCTATGGCAACTGGACCGATCCTTCCATGTTTGATGTGGGTCAGTGGACCACCTATGCCACCGGTGAGGATACCCGTATTCCCTATATTGGCAGAACCCGTGGCAATGACTTTAAGGTTGTTTACGACTGGGATCCCGGTTACAACTACAGCTTTGGCGGCAACCCCCTGATTCCGGATGCTGAGTATATGCCTGAGCGTAACGCCATGAACTCTGCCGACTCTTTGGACGGTGTCAGCTTCATCGCGATTCGCCATGCGGATCAGTCCCGTGTTGTTGTAGTCAATGAAACCACGGGCGAAGTGATGCTGGACCAGCAGACCGGTGCTGCCAACATGGCTTACTACTATGGCGCGCTTGGCTGGCAGAACAGCGGTATGTTCCTGCAGACCAACTTCTCCCTGAAGAATACCGCGGAAAATGACCGGGTTTCCATGGAGTTTACCCTGGTGCCTGAGTATTACATCGATGCAGAAGGTAATGTGGATTGGGAGGCTCTGGGTGAAGGCGCCAGCCTCAGCACCAGCTTTGTCATTGACAACACGGCTCCCGAGCTGTTGGGTGTCAGCATTGACGTGCTGAACAACACCATGACCATTACCGCTTCCGACAACCGCTACATTGCGGCAGCCGGCCTGTACAACAAAACCGGCACCAGATGCCTGGCGCAGACCGGCGCGAAGCAGGATATCGAGGAGGGTGAGGTAGCGGACTATACCTTCTCTCTGGACAAGATCAATGGCAAGGTGTTCCTGGTGCAGGTCTTTGACTACGCCATGAACGCTACTACCTACATGATCGAAATGCAGATTGGCGAAGAAACCGATCTGCCCACCATGATGGCTTATGACCTGGTGTCCCATCATTGGGCATATTTCGAAAAGGACTTTGTTTATGACTACAAGGTTGGCACGCCCTTGCTGGCCTATGCTGACCACACCTACTATGCAGCAACCATTGCTGAGCACTATGCCTTCGCTTCCACCAGCACCGGCGATCTGTATGTCATGCCCGAGGATGATCTGACGGATACCACCTTCATCACCAACATGGGTCAGATCATGTACGACATGGCCTACAATTCCGTTGATGGCGAAATCTATGCTGTGAACGATGCAAATGAGCTGTTTACCATCCAAAAGCTGACGGGTGAACTGACCAGAATTGGCACCATCGGCCTGAACACCAATACCCTGGCTTGCAGCCCCGACGGCGTGTTCTATTGCAACGAGCTGGGTACCGGTAAGGTTTACTCCTTCACCCTGGAGACCATGGATGCGCCCGAACTGCTGATGGAAGATCCCTTCCTGACCTCTACGGACCCCATCTATGGCACCGTTATGGAAGGCACCACCGGCAACATGGGTATGGAATACAACCCCAATACCAACATGATCTGCTGGAACTCCCATCTGGAAGTTCTGATGGGTTCCTATATTACCTTCGCTTACTACTATGAGATCGATCCTGCCACCGGCGAGTTCACGCGCTATGAGGACTTCTGGCACGAGATGTCCGGTCTGATGATCCCTGACCGTACCGGCATGGGTGGCGGTTGGGCCGATCCCACCGACGAGGTCAGCGCTGTTAAGCTGAACCGTGACGAGCTGAGCATGATCCGCGACACCAGCGCGCGGCTGACTGCCAATGTGCAGCCCTGGACTGCCATTGACCGTACGGTTACCTGGTCCAGTGCCGATGAATCCATCGCTACAGTTGACAAAAATGGCGTGGTTACCGGCGTGAAGGAAGGCACCACCACGATCCGTGCCACCTCCAATCTGGATCCCAGCTTCTACGCCGAATGTACCGTAACTGTGGAAATTCTGAATGTTACCATTCACGGTACCACCACCGACGCGCAGGGCAATACCATGTTCTACGACTGGGATATGTCCACCTATGACGGTTGGACGCCCGGCGCGGCTCTGACAGAGATCATGACCTCCGCCACCTACTCGGATGCGCTGGATGTGTTCTATATGATGGACACTGTTTCCGGCCAGTGGGGAATGCACAAGGTAAGCGCTGATGGCACCATCCTGGAAAGCGCTGAAAACACCATGGGCGTTGCCATGTGGGATATGACCTACAACCCCTACTTCTCCCAGATCCATGGGCAGGAGCGGGTTTCCGGTATCTATTACTATTATCTGCTGTCTCCCAAGAATCCCATGGGCATGGACTCCGTGGGCTTCGACCTGGGCAGCATGACCAATTATCTGGTGGGTATTACCTCGCTGGGTTATGAGCAGGTAGAGGATGAGAATGGCAATGTCTATGACTCCGAACATCTGATCCTGCTGGATGACGCCGGATATATCTGGGATTTCTGGATTTACGATGTGGAAGGCGGTATGAATGCGCTGTTCAATATCACCGGCAGCGATTTGGATCTGGAGTTCCCCGGTGACAGCACCATGGACAATATGTTTACCTCTTTGATGGCTGGTGAGGACGGCAATTTGTATCTGTCCAGCTACACGGAAACCACCAGCGAGATTTATCATCTGTCCTATGATCCTGTGGGTAGTCAGTATGTCGCGGTGAAGATTGGCGACATGGGCGAGAATGTCTGGCCCGCCACCATCACCTCCGTTACTGTCAACACCGAGGCTGCCGGCCAGAACGCCGCGCATCCCGCGCCCCGGTACTCCATGTCTGCTACCGCCATTACCGGTGAAGAACTTGCCGCCGCTTCCGTATCCGGCAAGGGCGCCAAGGAAAGCTTTACCGTAACGGAAGAAGAGCGGAATACCAAGCACAACATCCTCTATTCCGATTCCAACGCTTTGACCCTGAGCAAAAACGATTTGGAATCCGGCGTGGAGTACACCTATATCGTGCCTGCCGACGGCCGTATGGAATTCAGCGTAGGCAGCGTGTATAACAGCGCAGGCTCCAAGCAGTATTCCTGGTACAATGGCAGCAAGGTGCAGATTCTGATCAATGGCAAGGCCATGACCGGCAGCACCGCC
>JAZOBI010000062.1:0-3377 GCA_045595885.1 Faecousia sp.
TATTCCACAACCACATGACCATTGAACCCGTTTTGGAAATCTTCAATGATTTCAACGTGGATGTGATCTTAAAGCTGCGTTATCTGATCTTTGAGGAATTTGTAAAAACCGACAATTACGGTATGATCTACACCTGCATGTGGGCTTATGACTGCCAGGAGGGCTGGGAGATCATGACGAAGATCCTGGGCATCTTTGAAAGCGCTGGAGCTGAACTGTACTGCGTGGAATTAACGGCTCCGCTGGATGTGAGACTCAAGCGGAATATCACAGAAAACAGGCTCAAAAACAAAGCTTCGAAAAGAGATATTGAAGCATCCAAAGAACGGTTAATTCAGCATACGAAAAATCATCGGTTTGTAAGCCTTAATGGTGAAATACCGATCAGAAACTTCATGAGAATCGATAATTCCAATATCGAACCGGATGTTGTTGCGAAAATGATTAAAGAAAAGTTTGATTTGTAAGAAACAGTTGATTTCTATATAGCTCTTTTGCTTTGACGGGCAATGGAATTGTGCTATAATACGGTTAGAATCACTTTGATTTGATGAGGATATGTGCCATGGAAAATATCAAGATCCGAAAAATCGCCAGCCATGAAGTGGATAGCGCTATGGCGCTGGCGTTGGAAGTGTTTATGGAATTTGAAGCACCGGATTACGGCCCTGAAGGCGTGGAGAGTTTTAAGAAAGATATTGTAGAAAATCCGGAATATCTGGAAAATGCCAGAAAGGGTGTGTGCCCCATTTACGGTGCATTTGACGGCGGTAAAATTGTGGCGCTGATGGGTATGAGAAGCAGCAAAACCCATATCAATTTGGTGTTCACAAAGAAGGAGTATCACCGAAAAGGCATCGCTCGGGCGATCTTCCAGTTCCTGTTAGCTGATGTACTGACAGAGAACCCATCCCTGGAATCACTGACCTTGAATTCGTCGCCTTATGGCCTGCCCTTCTACTTAAAGATCGGATTCGTTCCCCAGAGCGAAGAGCAGACCATAAACGGCATTCGGTTTACACCGATGAAATACATCATCAATAGGGGAGCGGAAAGATGACTGTTCGAAACGCAGCATTTGAAGATATGGCGCTTGCCGCCGAAATTATGGTCACATCCTTCCGCACGGCATTTGCAGCATTTGTGTCCCCGGAAACCATGGCTGCCTGCACCAACCCGGATAATTGCCGAGCTATGCTGGAAAGCATTTATCAGGAGGGCAAGATGCACTTCCTGATGGGCGGCGACCGGGGATTTCTCTGCTGGCAGGAAACGGACGATGGTGCTGAAATCGTGGCGATCCACTCCCTACCCGAAAGCTGGGGAACCGGTCTTGGTCATGCCATGCTGACGGAAGCGCTGAAACAGATTGGTGAACGCCCGGTGTATCTCTGGGCTTTCAAGGAAAACACCCGTGCCCAGCGGTTCTATGAAAAGCATGGTTTCCGTTGGGATGGCAGCGAGCGGGTCAGCGAGTTCGACGGCGCATTGGAAGTGCGGTATGTGAAGCCGTCAAAAGTCTGCGACATGTCTTTTTCCGAAGAATACTACCAAGCCGTCTGCGACTTTCTGATTGCCCTGAACCATGAGAAAAAGCATATCAACTGGAACTGGGCGCGGTGGGAGTGGATGTATGCCCATCCCTATTGTGACCGGGAGAAGCTGCAAACAAACGG
The DNA here is from genome assembly GCA_045595885.1 of Faecousia sp. Lineage (GTDB taxonomy): Bacteria > Bacillota > Clostridia > Oscillospirales > Oscillospiraceae > Faecousia. Next base: position 1,677 of record JAZOBI010000062.1, read on the forward strand.
CCTGTGGCTGGATGGAGATGTTGTTGTGGGCGCAGCCATTTATGACCTGTTCCACGGCGAAGCCTTTTGCGGTGCGCTGGAGGTCTACGGATACCTGCTGCCCGAGATTCTGGAATATGCCTATGGCAATCTGAAGGATGAAAACGGTCTGGGTATCGCTGTCCGGGATGATGATATTTCCACGCAGAAGCAGCTTGCCCGGCTGGGTTATCACAAAGCGGAACAGACGGAACCGATCCTGTGCCGTGACCTGAATGAGCCACTGGATTACGAACTTCCTGCAAGGTTCACAATTCAGGAAATTCGCTTCCCTGAAGATAATCTGGCCTATCAAACGGTTGTTTGGAAAGGCTTCGGCCATGAGGATGATCAGGCGGAGCTGGAGAAAATGCTGGAAAACAAAGTTCTGCCACCCAACCGCAGAAGCGAGCTGTGTCTTGCAGTGGTGGAGAAAGGCGGCGAGTTTGCCGCTCACTGCACCTGCTGGTATGACGAGCGGACGGATTATGCCTATGTGGAGCCGGTCTGCACCATTCCCAAATACCGGGGAATGGGTCTGGGAAAAGCGGTGGTTTTGGAAGCCCTGCGACGCTGCAAAGCCTTGGGCGCAAAGCAGGCTTTCGTGATCTCCGATCAGGAATTTTATAAGAAGATGGGATTTGCACATCATTCGAAATACATCTTTTTCAAAAAAGATGAATAAATCCATTTTTAGTGCCGTTAAACGGCAAGAGTTTATGTTGTCCGGCGGTAACTAACAAAACGAAATAAACAAATAGATCCCTCCTGCGGTGCCAGATAAGGCAGCATTGCAGGAGGGTTTTGGCATTATAGGTACTATGGCTATTGTGCTGTAGTTTCCACCAAAATCTTTGGTAGGTCTAGTGACTAGCTATTTCGCAAGTATTACGGTATTGTGTGTGATGCCAAGAGAGGAGGTTGATGCTATGGCAAAACCCAGAGCCAACGGCGAAGGAAGTATGAGAAAAAGAAAAGACGGTCGTTGGGAAGGTCGGTATACCGCTGGAACGGACCCTGTCACAGGCAAGGCCATCGTCAAGAATGTCCTAGGCAAGACTCAGGCAGAGGTCAAGGAAAAACTGAAGAAAGCCATCGCAGAAAGCGAAAGTCTGGATGTCAAGCGGACAGGCATGTACACGGTAGGCGAGTGGATGGACTTGTGGTATGAGGTCTACGCCAAGCCGAGGATCCGTGAAAGCACTGTCGTCTACTACAAAATGTTCATCGACACCCACATCCGCCCCAAGCTTGGAGAGATCAAGCTGAACCAGCTTCAGATCATGGACATCCAAAGGGTGTACAACGAGCTCCGGGAGAACGGCAGAATCCGCAAGGAAATCAAAGACAAGCAGCCGGGGCTGAGCGTCTCCTACATCCGTGGGATGCACAATATGCTGAAATCTTGCCTGAACAGCGCGGTAGAGGATCGGCTGATCCTGCGGAATCCTGCCTCGGGATGCAAGCTGCCCAAAGCCGAGAAGAAGGAAATGAAGGTGCTGACCCAGGAGCAGCTTGGAAGCTACCTGGCTGCCGCCAATCAAAGAGGTCTGCTTCCCATGTTTTTCCTGGAGCTGACCACAGGTCTGCGCAAGGGAGAATTAGTACCGCTGCTGTGGTCGGATGTGGACACGGATAATATGACGATCTCTATCACCAAGCAGGCCTACCGGATGAAGGGCG
>JAZOBI010000063.1:0-7021 GCA_045595885.1 Faecousia sp.
CCATGCTCGGCCGGAATCACAATGCCATATTTTTGCTGCAGATATTCCGCCACCAAACTTTTGGTAAAAATGAGCGCGCCGGTGCCGTCGGTGAGAGAATGGAAAAATTCCACTCCAATTCGATGATCGAAAACCAGTACCCGCAACGCGCATTGGCGCATCTCTTCATTGGTCATCCGGGTTAGAGGAAAACTGCTTTCCTGCCGCACCTGGGGCGCATGGGACAACTGCTGCAAATAATACCAAAAAACACCCCGTCGAAGCCGCACGCCGATGGACGGGAATCTGCGGATGGTCACATCCAGCGCGCTCTGCAGCACCGCCTCATCCACCGGCTCCGACAAAGTGGCGGAAATGCGAAACACATTACTCCAATCGTGCCGCCGGGCTGCGGGGTAAATCTTGGCAGCGTTATCCAGACGCATCCAGCGCAGCTTATGGGCCCGGCTAATATTCCGATCCAGAAACTGGTTGATTTTGGCAAAATCCTCCAGATCCTCCTCCAGGCCAAACAGCAAATATCCATGCCACCGCTCCGGCGCCACCGTCAAGCTGCTTTTGCACCCCTGCGCCACCAGTTTTTCCTGCAGCTGGGTAGCATCGGATCGCATAATCTCATCGTCACCCACAAAAATCAAGCTGGGCGGCATACCCTGCAAATCTCCAAACAAGGGCGACACCAGCGGATCCTTCCGATCCTGGGTGTAGCAATTCGCGAAAAAATCCAATGCCTCCACCCCCATGGAGGGGTCCTTATCCTTGTTTTCTTCATAGGATGCGCCTGAGGCGGTCATATCCGTCCATGGGGAAATGGCAATGATGCCGCCGGGCATAGGAAGCCGCTCCTGCCGCAATCGGATACACAGGCTGTAGCTGAGTCCACCGCCGGCGCTTTCGCCACACAAAGCAATATGCTCCGGGGCATATCCCTTGCTCAATAGATACCTATAAGCCTCCAGGCTGTCCTCCAGCGCCCCGGGAAACGGTGTTTCCGGTGCCAGGCGATAGGCGGCGCAGAACACCTTCATGCCGCATCTGTCCGCCAGCGCGGCACCAAAGCCGGTGGCATATTCCAGGCCACCGCAGGTAAACCCGCCGCCATGGAGATACAAAATCACGCCCTGGCGGCGCTCATCCTTGGGGATCACCCAGGCACCGACAAAATTTTCAAAAGTATGCTGCTTGATCTGCACCGCCTGCCGATGCTTCGCTTCCATCATTTCCCCAATCAGGTTCTGTCCCTTGCGCAGGGTGTTGAGCGTGCAGGCCCCCATCATGGGTTTGAGCCGCATCAGTTGGCTGCGAATGGTTTTCGCGGATAAAGACATGGGCACAATTCCTTTACATTTTTTCTTATGGTACCATATTTACCTGTTTCAAGCAATCCTCCGCTGTCAAAAAAGATTCTCCCGGCCGTAGAATCGTGACTCTACCACCGGGAGAAGGCCGTTATTGCTTGAAAAACGCCACCGCAATCGCGCCGGGACCGGCATGGGTTCCGATAACACTGCCAATCAGCACACTGCGAAGCCGGGACACATGATCCTGCCACAAAGGGGCGCTGTCTGCCACATACTTCTGCAGCAGCACATCGGAAAGGCCGGTATATCCCAGCATCACCGGCTTGCTGAAATCCACACCGCCGGCTTCCCGGATCTGGGTCACCAGGAGGTTATTTCCCTGTTTGGAGCCACGGGCTTTTCCCAGCATCACAATTTCTCCGTCCACCAAAGCGACCACCGGCTTGATGTTCAGCAATCCGCCGGCAAAAGCCACGGTTTTGGAAATTCTGCCGCCCCGTTTCAAATACTCCAGGGTATCCAGCAGCGCCACAACCCGGATATTCCGCTTTTCCGCCTCCAGTTTTTGGGCAATTTCCGGCGCGTTCATGCCGCTGTCCGCCAAAGTAAGGGCCATTTGGGCCAGAATACCGGCGCCGATGGCCACGGTACCGCTGTCCACAACATAAATTTTGTCAAAATCCGACGCGGCAATCACCGCGCTCTGGTAGGTGCCGGAAAGCTTGGAGGACAAGGTGATGACCACCGCGCTCTCTCCTGCCTCGGTCACCTGCTGAAACAGTTCCTCAAACACCGCCGGTGTGGCCTGGCTGGTGCTGGGCATCACATCGCTTTCCACCAGTTTCTCATAGAACTGCCGGTGGGAAATGGTCACGCCATCCACATATTCCTCTTCCCCAAAATGCACCGTCAGGGGAACTACGGACAGACGCTCTGCCACTTCCCCGGTGACATCACAGGTGGAGTCGGTAATGATTCGAACCTTCATATTCGCATCCTTTCAAAAATGTTGATTTGTCAACTTTTTGGCATTATACACGATGGGGCCTGTTTTGTCAATAGGATACCTCTAAAAACTCTGTTTTGATGGATGGGGTGAGAAATTTTGGCGTAACAAAAGTTCCAAACAGTCCGGAATACTATGTGTATTGGGTTTTTTAGATGCGCCCAATAAATTCCTGCATCTGTCCGTTTTTTTCGGGGAGAGTAATGACAGTTCACCTTTTGGGTAAGGATGTGTCAAAAATGAAACGATTATCTGCTTTCTTATTATGCCTGTGTCTGCTGACCATACCAGGTCGGGCAGCGCAGAAGCCAAACATGGTGGCGCTGACCTTTGATGACGGCCCTTCCGGCCGGTTCACCCGGGCCTTGCTGGAAGGATTACAGCAGCGGAATGTGCAGGCCACATTTCTTCTGTGCGGCTACCGCATGGCACAGTACCCTGCCCTGACCCAGCAAATTTTTGATGCCGGCCATGAAATCGGACTCCACGGTTACAGCCACAACGCCATGGACCAAATGTCCCTGGCGGATCTCGAACGGGAAATCGACCAAACCATGGCGCTGCTGCCGGATGGCTGCTCCGTACAGTTCCTGCGGCCGCCCGGCGGACAATGCAACGCTATTACCCAAGCTGCCGCCAAAAAACGAGGCCTTTCCCTGCTGTGCTGGTCTGTGGATCCCCGGGATTGGGCCTGTCACGATGCCGCTGCCGTGGAGCAGCAGGTGCTTTGCCAGGTACGCGACGGAGATGTGATTTTGCTGCACGATATGTCCGACAGTTCCGTCCACGCGGCGCTGGCCATCGTGGACAAGCTGTTGGCTCAGGGCTTCCAATTTGTCACGGTGTCGCAGTTGGCGGAAAAAACGGCCACCGACCTCCAACCCGGCCAAATCTACTGCCGGTTTAAGGGATAAATTGGGTTTTTCGCTCCGGCTACAACCCTACGATTATGTTGGAAGTATACTGCCCGATAAAGGAAAATGCGCGCATTACCCGGTAATTGCGTTTCTCAATTGCGCAAACCGCTTCTGCTCAATCCCCGTCTGCCCCAGAGCAATATGGGGTTTGGCTTCGCCGTGGAAATCGGAGCCGCCGGAACACAGCAGCCCATATTCCTCCGCAAGGGAACAGGCCAGGGCGGTGGTGGCTTCATCATAGGTGGAATAGTGGGTCTCCATGGCCTGCAAGCCCCTTTCCACCGCCGCCGGAAGCAGCTGCCGCAGGGTTTCCTCGTCAAAGGTCAGCAGCGGATGCGCCAGCACTGCCACGGCGCCCAGAGAGCGGATAAAGGCAATGGTATCCAGGGTACCGCGCCGCTTGGGCGGCACATAAAAGCCATGCTTTTCCCCCAATAATGTGGCAAAGGCCTCTTTCACAGAGCCGACATAGCCCTTTTTCACCAATTCACCGGCAATATTGGCCCGGTTGACTCGCCCATCCGGTGTTCCTGAAACGATTTCCGCATAATTCAGATCGTAACCGACTTTTTGCAGGCGACCGATCAAATCCCGGTTGCTCCGTTCCTTCAGCCGGTCGCCTTCGGCCACAAAGTCCCGGATGACAGCATAATGCTCCTGCCGGACAAACAGCGCCACCACATGGGTATCCACACCCTTGTAATCGGTGGAGAACTCAATGCCGGGCACCGCTTCCACCCCAAATTCTTCTGCCGCTGCCAAAAATTCCGGCAATCCGGAAACACTGTTGTGGTCCGTCAGCGCTACAATCAGCCCCTGCCTGGCAGCCGCTTCCACGATCTGCCGTGGCGTTTGGGAACCGTCAGAAAATACGCTGTGGGTATGCAAATCACAAAACATGGCACTCACCTCTGATTCTATTTTATCACACACCCTCCCCTTACGCAAGAGTTGCATAATTTCCCGTTTTATGCTATGATTGGCTTACCAAACTGTGGGAGGCTACACCATGAAGCAATTTCTGATTCTTTTCATGATCCTTGCCATGCTCTTTGGCCTGGTTGGCTGTAAACAGGCGGTCAAGGACAGCAGCGGCAAATATTTGCTGGACGAAGCACGCAACGAAGCCATTATCGACGATTTTGGCACCATCACCACCGTCAACGAAGGCAACGCCAGAGTATTCTACCACATCTTTGTGGGTTCTTTCTCCGACTCCAATGGTGACGGTATCGGCGATCTGCGGGGCATCATCAACCGCTTTGACTATCTCAACGACGGCGACCCCAATTCCGGCGTCAGCCTGGGCGTGGAAGGCATCTGGCTCAGTCCTATTTTCTCCTCTCCCAGCTACCACAAGTACGATGTGACCAATTACTATAAAATTGATCCCCAGTTCGGCACCATGGAAGATCTGCAGGAGCTCATCGACCTGTGCCACCAGCGGGGTGTAAAGCTGATTTTGGATCTGGTGGTCAACCACACTTCCAAAGCCAATACCTGGTTCCAAAATTTCGTTTCCGCCCACCAAAACGGCAATACGGAAAATGAATATTACGATTTTTACACCTGGGGCGATGACAAAATCCCCGGCGCCACCAGCTACACCATCAGCGGCACCAGCCAGTATTATGAAGGCAACTTCTCCTCGGAAATGCCGGAGCTGAACTTCGACAACGAAGCCGTACGGCAGGCCATGGTAGATGTGGCAAAATACTATCTGGACATGGGCATCGACGGTTTCCGCTTTGATGCCGCCAAATATATTTATTACGGTGATAACCAGCGCAGCGCTGATTTCTGGGTGTGGTACATGGAGCAACTGCGGGCCATCAAGCCGGATATTTACACCGTAGCCGAAGTTTGGGACAGCGACAACGCCACCTACCCCTACTTCACTTCCACCAACTGCTTCAACTTTACCGCCGCCCAGCAGGAAGGCCGTATTGCCCAGGCTGCCAGGGGCGGTAATGTGAATTCCTTCTTCAGCTATGTGGATTCCTACTTAGACAGCATCCACGCTCAGAATGAAGATGCCATGATGGTCACCTTCATCGCCAATCACGACACCGATCGGGCCGCCGGTTTCCTGACCGTAGCCAGCGGACACGCCTATATGGCCGCCAATCTGTCCATCCTGTTGCCCGGCTCCACCTTTATCTATTACGGCGAGGAGATCGGTATGCTTGGCTCCCGGGGCGGCGCCAACACCGATGCCAACCGCCGCCTGGCCATGCTGTGGGGCGACGGCGACACCGTGAAAGACCCTGTAGGCGCCAACTACAAGGCAGCCCAGGCCAACGGAACCGTGGCTGATCAGCTGCCCAACGGCGACAGCCTGTTCAGCCACTACAAAAAGCTGATCGCCATCCGCAGGGCCAACCCGGAGATCGCCTACGGCACTTTCACCCAGTTGAAAACCGGCTCCAAGGCCGGCGGCTTTATTGCCACCCTGGACGGATCCAGCGTGGCTGTGCTCCACAACACCACCAACCAGGCAGTAACCATCGACCTGTCCAAACTGGACACGGACATTCTGTTTACCACCCTGGCCGCCGTAGTGGGTCTGGGCGGCGCCACACTGGAGGGTACCACCCTGACCATCGACGCCCAAACCAGCGTTGTCCTGCGTTAACGGAATATACACAGCAAACGGGCGTGTTGCTTCAGCAACACGCCCTAAGCCTGTCAATGGAATTCAAATTATCGATTATCGTTCTGTTGGAAAACGGAAAACGGTCGCCCCTGTGGGGCGAAAGCGGCGAATCCGCCAAAAGCTCCCTCGTCAAAGGGAGCCAGGGGCGCTCCCGCGCCAGTGTAACAGTACGACAAACCCCAATTTGCACTCTTTGACACGCGCAAACCGCCGGAAGCCATGCTTCCGGCGGTTCGTTTATTGGAGATTAGTAGAGCAGATTCAACTCGGTTTCCGGATCGAAGAAGTACATGACCTTGCCGGAGAAAGTCAGATGGATCGGCTGGCCACCGCGCATCATACCGCGCTGCTCATGGCTCAGATCCACGGTGGGGATTCTGGCGATCAGCTTGTTGTCATCCGCCTTCACGTGCAGGTGCAGCTCAAAGCCCATCATTTCGTTGACCAGAATGGTGCTGTTGATGGTGTTCTCCGCTGCCTGACCGACCATTTCCATATGCTCAGGACGGACGCCCAGCAGAATTTCCCGGGAGGTAATGCCCTTTTCCTTCAGCAGGCGACCGTTCTCGCCATCCACTTCAATCTTGGAGCCGTAGGGCGTGACATAGTACTTGCCATTTTCCAGCACCAGATTGGTACGCATGATGTTCATCTTGGGAGCGCCGATGAACTCCGCGACGAACAGATTGTGGGGGCGCTCGAAGACTTCCTCAGGAGAACCCACCTGCTGGATAAAGCCGTCCTTCATAATGACGATGCGATCACCCAGGGTCATAGCCTCGGTCTGGTCGTGGGTAACATAGATGAAGGTGGTATCCAGCTGCTGACGCAGCAGAATGATCTCAGCGCGCATCTGGTTACGCAGCTTGGCGTCCAGATTGGACAGAGGTTCATCCATCAGGAAGACCTTGGAGTCACGAACCATGGCGCGGCCGATGGCCACACGCTGGCGCTGACCGCCGGACAGCGCACGGGGCTTACGCAGCAGATACTCGGTAATGCCCAGAACCTCAGCGGCCTTGGTAACACGCGCATACACCTCGTCCTGAGGAACCTTCTTCAGTCGCAGGGGGAAGGCCATGTTTTCAAACACGGACAAATGGGGATACAGCGCATAGTTCTGGAAAACCATGGCGATATC
>JAZOBI010000064.1:0-4349 GCA_045595885.1 Faecousia sp.
ACCTGGAGAACCGGTGTTCCCAACGGCATGGGCGTCCATCGCTTTGCCTATAACGGCGGCAAGTATGTCTATATGCCCGCTGAGTGCCCCGGCTATGTGGGCTTCATCGTCCGCATTCTGGATATTTCCGACCCCAGCAATCCCTTTGAGTGCGGCCGCTGGTTCATGCCCCAGCAGTTCAAGGACGGCATGATTGAGGGCACCTATCCCGTAGGGCACGCAGCCGAAAAGGACTGGGCGATGTGCCACGCCTGCACCATTTCTGCCGACAGACCCAACGAGCTGTATCTCGGCTACTTTGGCGGCGGCGGAATCATTCTTGACATCTCCGAGTCCACCCGTCCCAGGCTCATCTCCCAGCTGATGATGCAGCCACCCTTTGCGGGCAAGCTCTGCGGCGCGCGCTGCCACACCTATCTTCCCCTCACCGGAAGGAACTTCGCCGTTCTCACCAACGAGGGCGAGCGCTTCCCCTTCTTCACCAAGGAAAAGGTGGAGGCCTCCGGCGCACAGCCCATGAACAATCTGCACATGATCGATGTCAGCAATCCCGCAGACCCCACGCTTGTTGCAGAGTTCCCCTATCCCGAAGTTCCCGCCGACTTCCCGTATCCCAACTTCAATGATTGCGGCATCGGCGCCCCCGGCCCCTTCGGCCCTCACAATGTCCATGAGCCCATGGGCAAGGACTGGCTTGAGGATAATCCCAAGCGTGTTTACTGCTGCTATTTCCACGCTGGATTGCGGGTTTATGATGTATCCGACCCCTATTACATCAAGGAGCTGGCATACTTCATCCCCCCCAACCCCGAAAAGCTGCTCTTCAACGTCCCCGTGCCCGGCCCCATGATCGCCACCACCGAAGACGTTGTTGTTGACGATCGCGGCTATATTTATATCGACACCTGGCACGACGGAATGTATATCCTCCGCCTGAAAGAAAACTAAAGGAATTCAGCAAAAAGAGCTAACTGACTTTGATTCGTCAGTTAGCTCTTTTTTGTTGAATCATGAAGTTTTGTTGCCATCGTGTTGCCATGAATGGCGGGGATCCTTAAAAAGTCCGGTGAAGACTGGGCTTTTTAGACCTGTGGGATCACTCCCACTCGCCGGATTATATCCATTTCTAAACTCTTTTGTTTAGAGAATATAATACGTGGTGGTTTTATTTGATACCCATTATACTTATCCTATAGACTCTACGGGTTTTTGCTATCAAAAGTCTATCAAACCAAAATATCGAAGGTCATTCTTGAGCCTATGATACCGGTGGCTTGGATATATGGCAGCATATTTTGTGCGGCATTTAGCCATAAAACCTTGTAGGCGCTGTTAGACAAGGAAGGTATCACTGAACATATAAAAGCGCAGGATACACATTTGTTTTTTCATTAAAATCGGTGCATACACCGGTTATAACAAATAAATGTGCCTTACTGGCCGAAACCTGCCTTGACCTCGTTGAAGATCGCGTCAGCCATAGTGCAGTACTTGTCCATCATGGCGTTTGCCTTTGCGTTCATCTGCTCCGCGACTTCACGGTTCTTCAGGCTCTTTGTGTTGATGAAAACGTTCAGGGATGCAGCCTGCAGAGCAGCCTTGCAGCACACAGCGCCGCAGCCGGCATCGGAAACAGCCAGACGGCTGCCCTTTTCGGCAAACACAGCAATGTACTCGATGGCCTGGCAGCACAGCTCCATGATCTTCATAGGCACAGAGCAAGCGATAATGATTGCCTCTTCCATGATCTGATCACGGTTGGGGTCATCCTTGGGAATGCCATAGGCCTTTGCCAGAGGCAGGAAGTTTACTTCGTCAGCTTCCACCTGATCCAGAAGTTCCTTCTGCAGTGCGTCGCACTTTGCCTTCAGATCGATGATCTCAGCTTCCACATCTGCATACTTCTTCTTACCAACGGTAAGCGAACCTACCATGTTGCCCAGAGCGGTACCAATGGCACCAACCAGAGCCGCAGCACCACCGCCGCCGGGAGCGGGTGCATCAGATGCCAGAACTTCCACAAACTTGCGGCTGGTTTCCATAGTCATATCCATGGGGAATATCTCCTTTTTAAGAAAATGGGGTATGATTCACGGCCAAGGCGTGCCGTGCGCCTTGGCTATTACTATACCATTTTTTGTATATTTTTGCAATGGGTATATTGAAAAAAGCGCAGGCGGGAAACCGCCTGCTCTCTTCATAAGTAACCATTTCCATATTTTCAGAGGCAAACTCCGAAAATATGTTGTCTGATGATCAGCGAGGGATTTTGATGCAGAGCAAGTAAGGAAGCCGAAGGAATACTTTGTGTATTTCGCGGCTAACTTATGAAGCTATGCGGCAAAAGAGCCGCTGAGCGCAGACATAAATGTTTTTGGAGTTTACCAAAAACGATTAGAACAGGCCGGAGATCTTGCCGGTCTCGTCAACGCTGATACGCTCAGCTGCGGGAACCTTGGGCAGACCAGGCATGGTCATGATTTCACCGGTCAGTGCAACCAGGAAGCCGGCACCAGCGGAAACCTTGACGTTACGAACGGTGATGGTGAAGCCAGTGGGAGCGCCCAGCTTGGTCTGGTCGTCAGTGAAGGAGTACTGGGTCTTAGCCATGCAGTTGGGCATCTTGTCGTAGCCCAGCTCGGTCAGAGTCTTGATCTGCTTCTCAGCGTTAGCAGTGAAGGTCACGCCGTCAGCACGGTAGATCTTCTTAGCAATCGCTTCGATCTTCTCCTTGATGGTGCCGTCCAGCTCGTAGGAGTAGTGGAAGTCGTTGGGCTCTTCGCACAGACGAACAACTTCCTTAGCCAGCTCGATAGCGCCTTCGCCGCCCTTTGCCCAAACTTCGGACAGAGCAACGTTAACACCCAGCTCCTTGCACTTGGTCTCGATCAGCTTCAGTTCAGCCTCGGTGTCAGTGGGGAAGCGGTTGATGGCGACCACGCAGGGCAGCTTGTAAACCTTGGTAATGTTCTCAACATGGCGCAGCAGGTTGGGCAGACCCTTCTCCAGAGCCTCCAGGTTCTCATTGCCGGTCTCGGCCTTGGGAACGCCACCGTTGTACTTCAGTGCACGAGCAGTTGCAACCACAACAACACAGCTGGGCTGCAGGCCAGCCATACGGCACTTGATGTCCAGGAACTTTTCAGCACCCAGGTCAGCACCGAAGCCTGCCTCGGTAACAGCGTAGTCAGCCAGCTTCAGGGCGATCTTGGTAGCGGTAACAGAGTTGCAGCCGTGAGCAATATTGGCGAAAGGACCACCGTGCACGAACGCGGGGGTGTGCTCCAGAGTCTGAACCAGGTTGGGCTTCAGAGCGTCCTTCAGCAGAGCAGCCATTGCGCCCTGAGCATTCAGATCGCCAGCGGTAACGGGCTTGCCATCACGGGTGTAAGCAACAACCAGACGAGCCAGACGAGACTTCAGGTCGTTGATGTCGGACGCCAGGCACAGAACTGCCATAACTTCGGAAGCAACAGTGATGTCGTAGCCGTCTTCACGGGGAACACCATTGGTCTTGCCGCCCAGGCCATCGGTGACAAAACGCAGCTGACGATCGTTCATATCGACGCAACGGCGCCATACGATCTGACGAACGTCGATATTCAGAGCGTTGCCCTGATAAATGTGGTTATCCAGCAGAGCCGCCAGCAGGTTGTTTGCAGCGCCGATAGCGTGGAAGTCACCGGTGAAGTGCAGGTTGATATCTTCCATAGGAACGACCTGAGCGTAACCGCCGCCTGCAGCACCGCCCTTAACGCCGAAAACGGGGCCCAGGGAGGGCTCACGCAGAGCAACGATAGCGTTCTTGCCGATCTTGCGCATACCGTCAGCCAGACCAACGTTGGTAGTGGTCTTGCCTTCGCCAGCGGGCGTGGGGTTGATCGCGGTAACCAGAATCAGCTTGCCGTTGGGCTTGTCAGCCAGATCCTTCAAAATGTTGTAGTCAACCTTTGCCTTGTAGTTACCGTACTGCTCCAGATACTTGGGGTCAATACCGGCAGTCTTGGCGACTTCGGTGATGTGCTGCATCTGAGTTTCCTGTGCGATTTCGATGTCAGTCTTAAATGCCATAGTTGTTTCTCTCCTTAATTTTGATGCCTTCCGGCATAATGTTGATGAATGGATACTTTACCACAGCATCCACTGCTTACGTAACTTCTCCGAAAACTTCACAGAAGTTGACAGAATGGATGTTTGCGGCCGCCTGTAAGGCGTTTTTGCTACAGGATAATAATACAGTATCCCTGTGCGTTTGTCAATGAAAACCATCGTTTTAATCGACACTTCTTTACTGATTGTAGTCATAGTCAAGGTCTCTCTTGCGACAAAAAAGAAGACCTTGGTCATCG
>JAZOBI010000065.1:0-8312 GCA_045595885.1 Faecousia sp.
TTGGGTCATAGGAATTCCCCTTTTCTTTCTTAGTATTAACCTGTGTATTATTTCACAAAATCGAAAAAATGTCAATTCCCTCAATGGGATTTCTTGTTTCGGTGAGCTAAATTGTTGTTTACACTACGATGGTGCCGTAGGGTGTATGTGTAAACAACAATTTACCGCAGCAATCTTTTATTTCCGGCATGGGACTTCCCTGCCGGTTTTTTACCGGAATATTACAGCTTCGCCTGGGCGCTTAAAATTTTCTTAATATTTCTAGCCAAAATGTGCTAAAAATGTCAAAACACAGCTTCATTTTTTCTCCAATTCATACATTTTTCAAAAAAGCAGTTGTATCTTCATCAAAAATGATGTACAATAGTATTTGTAGTATAATGCAATTTTATAGACTTTGTCTATTTCGGAGGTATTTATCCACATGAAACCCATCGTTTTGATCGTTATGGACGGCGTGGGCAAGGGTGACGGCGGCAGCGGCGATGCTGTTACCGCAGCAAAGACCCCTACCCTGGATCGGCTGCTGGCCACCTGTCCTCACACTTATTTGAAAGCCCACGGTACCGCTGTCGGTCTGCCCAGTGACGAAGACATGGGCAACAGCGAGGTGGGCCACAACGCCCTCGGCTGCGGCCAGGTTTATTCCCAGGGTGCCAAGCTGGTCGGCGAATCCATTGAAAACGGAAGTCTCTACCGCTCCGCCACCTGGCAGGAACTGATTACCAACGCCAAGGATAAGGCGCTGCATTTTTTGGGACTGTTGTCCGACGGTAATGTTCATTCCAACATCTCTCACTTGATTTCTTTGCTGCGGCAAGCTCACGCCCAGGGTGTGCGGAAGGTTTACTGCCACATTTTGCTGGACGGCCGTGACGTGCCCGCCACCTCCGCGCTGGAGTATGTGCAGCAGCTGGAAGCTGTGCTGCAGGAGCTGGGCACGGAAGGCCGGGACTACCGCATCGCCTCCGGCGGCGGCAGAATGCAGGTCACCATGGACCGGTATGAAGCCAACTGGGGCATGGTGGAGCTTGGCTGGCGGACCCATGTACAGGGTCTGGGCCGGCAGTTCGCTTCCGCAAAGGAGGCCATTGAAACCTACCGCGCGGAGCTGGGCTGCATTGACCAGGATCTGCCTGCTTTCGTTATCGCGGAAAATGGCCAGCCTGTGGCCACCATCGCAAATGGGGACAGCGTGATCCTGTTTAACTTCCGTGGCGACCGGGCACAGGAGATTTCCCTGGCCTTCGACCGCAAGGATTTTGACAAATTCGACCGTCCCGGCTACGAAGGCGTGAAATTCGCCGGTATGCTGCAGTACGACGGCGACTTGAATATTCCCGAACACTATCTGGTGCAGCCCCCTGTGATCCAGAACACCCTGACGGAGCTGCTCTGCCAGGCGGGTATTCATGAGTACGCCCTGTCCGAAACCCAGAAATTTGGCCATGTGACCTACTTCTGGAACGGCAACCGCAGCGGCAAGGTGGACGAGAATTTGGAGGTTTACGAAGAAATTCCCTCCGACATCATCCCCTTTGAGCAGGCACCTGCCATGAAGTCCAAAGAGATCACCGAGAAAATGGTGGAAAATATGGCTTCCGGAAGATTCCAGTTCCTGCGCTGTAACTTCCCCAACGGTGATATGGTGGGTCACACCGGCGTGATGGACGCTGTGGTGTACGCCATGGAATGTGTAGATAGTGGTGTGAAAGCCATTTTGGAGGCGGCCGACAAGTACGGCTACACTGTTCTCATCACCGCCGACCATGGAAACGCCGACCAGATGACCGAAACCAAAAAGGGAAAAACTTCCGTCCGCACCGCCCACTCTTTGAATCCTGTACCTTTCATCATTTATGACAAGGATCGGGTATGGGAGATCAAAGACGGCGCTTACGGTCTTGCCAATGTGGCACCCACTGTGGCAGCCATGATGGGTTTGACCCCACCCGAATGCTGGGAAGCCAGCATGATTTGAATGGAGGATAATGGATATGATTCAGCATAAAAACGAAAATGGCTCTGTGAACATCAGCACCAGTGTGTATACCGACATCGCCGGCACCGCCGCCAGCAACTGCTTCGGCGTCAAGGGCATGGCTGCCCGCAGTGTGAAGGATGGCTTGTACCATCTGCTGCGCAAGGAAGCCGCCAGCAAGGGCGTGCAGGTATACTTCCACGAGGACAACACCATTTCTATTGATCTGCACATCATCGTAGATGAAGGTGTAAATCTGCCTGCGGTGGGCGATTCCATCATTTCCGAGGTCAAGTATGTGGTGACCAACAGCACCGGCACCGAAGTGCGTTCTGTCAACGTTTATGTTGACTCCATGATGATCGGATAATCGGGAGGTACGAACGTGAGACAGACAATCAATGGCGCTGATTTTCGCCGTTTGGTGATCAGCGCTGCCGCTTCAATTGAGATCAACAAGCAAAAGCTCAATGAGCTGAACGTTTTCCCCGTGCCCGATGGCGACACCGGCACCAATATGTCCATGACTATCAACGCCGCGGCGGGTGATCTGCGGAAGTTGGAGGATCCTACCCTGGAAAAGGCTGCCGCCGCGGTGAGCTTCGCCACACTGCGTGGTGCCCGAGGCAATTCCGGCGTGATTTTGTCTTTGCTGTTTAAGGGTATCGGCAAGAAGCTCAAGGGCAACGAAATCTGCAACGGCGTGCTGCTGGCAGAAGCTCTGCAGGAAGGCGTGGATGCCGCTTACAAAGCAGTTATGAAGCCTGCCGAAGGCACTATTTTGACCGTTGCCAGACTGGCTGCCGCCAAGGCCACCCAGGCCGCCCAGGAGAACAACTATTTTGAGTTTGTTTTGGAGGCAGCCATTGAAGAAGCAAAGGCCGCTTTGACAGAAACCACCAACCAGAATCCTGTGCTGAAAAAGGCCGGCGTTGTGGATGCCGGCGGCAAGGGCTGGGTGTTCGTGCTGGAGGCTATGCTTGCCGCGCTGCAGGGCAACGATGTGGTAGTGCCCGAGGGCATGGACACCGCCGAAGTGAAGGAGGGCGCCGACTTCTCCGATTTCGACACCGAGGATATCACCTTCACCTACTGCACGGAATTCATTATCTCCCGTGAAAACGACAAGGATCCCGAGCAGCTGCGGGCGTTCCTGGATTCTCTGGGCGACAGTCTGGTACTGGTGGATGACGAAGAGATCATCAAGGTCCATGTCCACACCAACGACCCCGGCAAGGCGCTGCATGAAGCTATGGACTACGGCTCCTTCGTCACGGTCAAAATCGAAAATATGCGCTTGCAGCACACCGAAAAGGTGATGAGCGAAGCAGAAAAAGCACCGAAGATCGCAGAGCCGGTCAAACCCATTGGCGTGGTTTCTGTTTGTGCCGGCAAGGGCTTGGAGGATGTATTCCGGAATCTGGGTGTGGATGGCCTGATCTCCGGCGGCCAGACCATGAATCCCAGCACCCAGGATATTCTGGAGGCGGTCAACAAGGTTCCCGCGGAAACCGTTTTCGTGCTGCCCAACAACAAAAACATCATCATGGCCGCTGAGCAGGTCAATGATCTAACCCCCAAGAATGTCATCGTTATTCCCAGCAAGACCGTTCCCCAGGGCGTTACCGCCATGCTTAGCTTCGATCCCGAAGGCTCTGTGGAAGACAACACCCAGGCGCTGACCGACGCTCTGCCCATGGTGGATACCATGCAGATCACCTATGCCGCCCGTAACTCTGACTTTGACGGCTATGATATCCACGAAGGCGATTATCTGGCGCTGTATGGCAGTCAGCTGTTTGGTACCAGCAAGGATATCCGCGTGCTGCTGAAATCCCTGGCGGAAAAGCTGCGGGATGACGGCAAGGAATATATCACAGTCTACTATGGTCAGGATGTGAAAAACCGTCACGCCCAGGTCGCTGCCGACATTTTTGCCGATCTGTGCCCCGATGCGGATGTTAATCTCATCAACGGCGGCCAGCCGGTGTACTACTATTTGATTTCTGCGGAATAATATTTCCGTAGGTGCAAAGCCCGCTGCACCGTCAGGTGCGGCGGGCTTCTCCATTTTGGGAACAAGGGTGGTGCGGCTTGTGGAACAGGTAAAAAAATGGGTGGCGGAAGCCCGGCGGCTTCTTTCCTTTCTGAAGCCCATGCAAATTCCCCTTCACAGCTCCCACACCAGTTTTTTTCTGATTCTTTCCCTCTTCCCTGCCCTGATGCTTCTGCTGAGCCTGCTGAAATACACCAACCTGCAGCTGCGGGAGGTGACAGCCTTCCTGGAAGGATTCCTGCCCCAAGCTTTGCTGCCCACAGCCCAGAGCCTGCTGAACGCCTCCTATCAGGGCAGTTCCGGCGCGGTGGTTTCCGTTTCCGCTGTCACGGCTCTGTGGTCTGCCAGCCGGGGTATGCTGGGTCTTGTGCGGGGTTTGGGTGCCGTATACGGTACGCCATCGAACCAAAGCTACTGGCAGCAGCGGATCATTTGCGTGGTATACACCTTTTTGTTTCTCCTGGTGCTGATGCTGACTTTGACAGCCCATGTATTCGGCACTGCCATTCTGGACTATTTGTGGATGACCACCCACCCTATGCTGATGGTGTTGATGCGACTGGTTGATCTGCGGTTTATTTTACTGCTTCTTCTGCAGACCTCTCTGTTTACTGCCATGTACGCCCTGCTGTCGGGCAAACGGCGGCGGCTGCGGGACTGTTTCCCAGGCGCGGCAGCCGCATCTCTGGGATGGCTGATCTTTTCCAGGCTCTTTTCCGTTTATGTGGAACACTTTTCCGGCTATACCAATATTTTCGGCTCTATTTATGCCCTGGCGTTGGGAATGCTTTGGCTCTATTTCTGCATTTGCATCGTCTTTTACGGCAGCGCCCTCAACCGCATCGTGGAGGAAGTGGAAAAATAATCCTGTTTTTCTTTTTTTGTTTAAGCACTGTTCATAAAAATGGTTTAGAATAGAAACAGAGGGAGGGATTCTGTATGTTTGGATTTGTAACCGCCCATCTCGCAGAGTTGGACGAGGCGCAGAAAAACCGATACCAGGCAGTCTACTGTGGTATCTGCCGCCAGATTCGGCAGCGCTCCGGCCAGACGGCCCGGCTGTGCCTGAGTTATGACATGACATTTCTGGCGCTGCTGCTGCTGAGCCTGTACGAGCCGGAGGAAACAGTTGGCAACAACGCCTGCAAACTCCATCCCATCCACAAGCGACCCTGGACTGACAGCCAGATCATCCGCTATTGCGCGGACATGAATGTGGTGCTGGCTTACTACAACGCCCTGGATAACTGGCAGGACGATGGCTCTTTGCGGGCAAAATGGATGGCAGGGCAATTACGACCTTCCCTGGAGCGAATAGAACAGCAATATCCCCGGCAATGCCGGGCAATTGAAGATTGCATAACCCATCTTTCCCGGTTGGAGCGGGATAACTGCGCCAATCCGGATGAGCCGGCCGGCTGTTTTGGTCAGCTGATGGCAGAGCTCTTCGTATATAACGAGGACCTGTGGACCTCCGATCTACGGGAAATGGGTATGCATCTCGGGCGGTTCATTTATCTGGCAGATGCCGCGGCGGATTACCGAAAGGACAAGCGCAGGCACAAGTATAACCCCTACATCGCCATGGGAAGCCAGGAGGACCGGGATACCTGGGATCATTATTTGGTGCTGGCCATGGGCCGCTGCACCCATCACTTTGAAAAGCTGCCGCTGGTACAGGACAAAAAGATACTGGACAACATTCTCTACAGTGGCGTATGGACAACTTTAGGAAGAAAACGAAAGGAGGCCGGGCATGATTCAGGATCCGTATAAGGTATTGGGTGTCAGCCCCGATGCCTCTGACGATGAAATCAAGCAGGCATACCGGCGTCTTGCCAAGCAATATCACCCGGACCGCAACCCCGGCGACGCGGCGGCGGCAAAAAAGATGCAGGAAATCAACGCCGCATACGAACAGATCAAGAACCCGGAAAAGGCTCAGAGCCAAGGCGGCGGTTATGGTGGTTATGGCGGCTATGGACAAACCTACGAGCAGACGCAGGGCGCCGGTGGCGACACCTATCAGCAGGCCGCCTACAATTACATCCGCTTCGGCCGTTACCGGGAGGCACTGAATGTTTTGGCAAATTGCACCCAACGCAATGCCCGGTGGTACTATCTCAGCGCCCTGGCCAACAACGGCATTGGCAATCAGGTGACCGCGCTGGAGCATATCAAACGGGCTGTATCCATGGAACCGGACAATCCGGAATATTTGCGTGTTCTGGGCATGATCGAAAACGGCGGCAGCACCTACCGCCGGCAGGCCTCGGAATACCGTGGATTCGCCATGCGGGGAAACCCCTGTCTGAATCTGTGCCTATGCTATGCGCTGCAGATGCTGTGCTGCAGATGCTGAATCAACTTTGGGAACAAAAAAGCTGCTGCGGAAGACCGCAGCAGCTTCTTTATGTAACGATTATTTCAGAACCTTCAGATAGTCCAGCACAACCAGAACGACGCCAATGAGGACATACAGGTCCAGCAGGCCGCCCACCAGGCCGATGATAATGCCCAGGACGGGAATTTTTGCCAACAGACCGATCAGAACACCGATGATAGCGCCAACCACAACGTAGACGATGATCTTGACTACCAGGCTTGTAATATCCTTCGCACCGAAGGAATAGGGGAAGAATTTCTTCAGCAGATCCATGCAGTACACCTCCTTGTTATGTAATTCTCAATTATTATACCATTCCACCGGAAAATTGCAAGCAATTTTTACAGCGCATCCCCATAAATGACCTTGCGACCGAATATTCCCTGTCCTTTGATGAGGCAGCGACGATGCCTCAAGCCACACTTCACTTGAAAAAGACCATCCCGGCGGGATGGCCTTTCCTTTTGGAGCAGGGTACGGGAATCGAACCAATCAAGGTTCGGCTCCGTCGAGCCGTCGCCGGCGGCGCTCGTCCGCGCCGCATTTATTCTGTTCGATTCCCGCGTCTAATCCTATCTAAAAAGTAACAGCCACCCTACCGGGGTGGCTGTTACTCTGGAGCAGGGTACGGGAATCGAACCCGCCTTCACGGCTTGGGAAGCCGTTGTATTACCGATATACGAACCCTGCATCCTGGTTATTATAGCAAAGATATATGGAAAATTCAACCCTTTTTTGTCGACGGGATCGGTCTCAATATTGCGGTGTTTTTTGCTTGGTTGCACGGATCCATGCCCCTTTCTCTGCCCTGCCGGACAGGGTTGGAGGGGATATACTTATGGAAATTATTCACAAAATCAAAATGGATCTGGTGCGGCAGGGAATTACGCCCCGGATCCCCGTGGTTCAGGGCGATGCCTTCAGCCGAAAACTGACCGTTTCCCTGTTTGCCGATCGCAAGCCCTGGAAGATTCCGCCCGACGCTTCGGTGATCATTCGTTATTTGAAACCGGATCACACCTCCGGTTCTTATGACACTCTGGCAGACGGAACCTGCGCCGCATCCATTTCCGGAAACAATGTCAGTATTTTGGTCGCGCCGGAAGCGCTGGCGCTGGCCGGCCCGGTGGCCTTGATGGTAACCATCCTGCAGGGTCAAAAGCGGCTTTCTACCTTTGCCATTGGGCTGGATGTGCAAGCCGATTGCTCTTCCGGCTTGACGGACGAGGAAGGCGCTGCCTGGATCGCCGCGTTCCTGCCTTCACCGGAGGGCGCTGCGCCGGGTCAGTATTTAGCCGTGAACACGGTGGATGAACATGGCCATGTGCTTTCCGTAAAAGCGGAAGATTCTCCCGTGATCACCCATGAATGGGATGGCACTACATTGACCTTGACCTCTGCCAGCGGCACTTCGTCTGCTGATTTGAAGGGTGAGAAGGGCGAGGAAGGTGTAGGTATTGCCAGCATAACCGCTACGCACTATTCAGACCCGGCTCTGCGACACACAATGGTCAACATTGTCTATACCAACGGCAATGGAACAGGCTTTTCCATTCCCTACGGCGAGGATGGCTTGACGCCCTTTATTGGCGATAACGGCAACTGGTGGGTCGGAGAAACGGACACTGGCGTTCGTTCACAGGGTGAAAAAGGCGAGGAAGGTGTGGGTATTGCCAGCATCACAGCCACACACTACCCGGACCCGGCTCTGCGACACACAATGATCAACATTGTCTATACCAACGGCGACGGAACAGGCTTTTCCATTCCCTACGGCGAGGATGGCTTGACACCCTTTATCGGAGAAAACGGCAACTGGTGGATCGGGGAAACGGACACCGGCGTTGCTGCCGGCGGCAGTTCCGCTTTGCCGGAAGTAACCACAGAGG
>JAZOBI010000066.1:0-26713 GCA_045595885.1 Faecousia sp.
CGGGTTCAATGGTTTGCATCATCAATCAGTGGTTGTATGTAGGCGGTGGCAGTTATGGGCATTCCCCCATGCACTCCATCCGATTTCCCGGAAAGGAAGAAGTACCCATAACTGTTGTGCCGCTTGACCTGCCCCGGGGTCGCCCCCGGGACAGGCAAGGTGGATTTACGTATGTTCTGCTTTAGGGCAGATTAGCCGGTGGTTTCAGTAAATGTGACGTTAACTACAATGTCGCCAGAAACATTGGTAACTGTAATATCACCGGTAGTGGGATCGTATGCGCCGACAACCTCAGTGCCGCCCATGGTAACGGTGACACTAGCCACAGTCTTACCGTCAGGAATGAGGTCAGCATAGTCTGCCTGCTTCAAGGTGTAGGTAGCACCTGCAGCAACCTTCTGGGAAGCGGTGGTGCCATTCACGGTAACGGTGTACTCGCTCTGCTCCTCAGCATTGCCGTTTCTCAGGTCGCCGTATTCCATGGGAACCAGGTCAGCAGAGCTGGAGAACTGGATGTTCATGGTGCCGGTCAGCTCGGCGTTGGCAACGTCAGCATTGGTCAGCTTCTCGCCATCCAGGTAAACCAGGGTAGACACAGCGGTAGGGGTGTTCTGCACCAGGTTGGTGATGGCATCGGAGGAAGCCCAGGTGCCGCCGTCGTTGGCAGATTCGTCCCACATTCTCAGATACATGGTGACGGAGAAGCCGTTGGTCTCGTCGCCGGTGACAGAAGCGGTGTCTGCATCCAGGCGGGCGTAGCCCAGAATGGTGTTGGAAGTGGGATCGAAGAAGACCACACGGATGTAGCTCATCAAATTCTCCAGCTTGTCGGTGGTGTAGCCGGTGCCGGCCTGGATGCTGAAGGTCATGGAGCTGCCGTGGCCCATGGTCTGGCCGCCTTCATTGTCGTCATACACACGGTCCACAGCCTCGGTCTGCAGCTGCAGAGCGGAGTCGGCAGCGTTGGTCCGGAAGGCCAGGTCGATGATGTAGCCGTAGAAGTCGCTGATGCTGGTGCCGCCGGTGCCGAAAGTGCCGGCATCATAGGTGTTGGCAGCGGTCTTGGCAGCGGGCAGGTAAGCGGGGTTGGCGCTGGCATACACCTTCATGGTGGCAGCCAGATTACTAACAGTCAGACCACCGTAGGAAGCATCGATAGTGACGGGGGCGGAGAAGTCATCCACGAAGTCAGCCAGCTGAGCATAGATGCCGGTATCGGCATTGCCGGAGGCATTGACTTCCAGAATCAGGTTCGCCATGTTGGAAGTCAGCTCACCGAGGTGGGTAAAATTGCCTTCCCCATCCTTTTCCATGTAATAGCTGATAGCCTCGCCATTGAGCTTCATCTTGTCGACGTCTGCCAGAGCGCTGACATAAGCGGAGATGTCCGTCCATTGATAGCTGTCACCGGTCATGCCATTGAGTGCGGTCAGGGTGGTTTCCACCTTACTCTGCAGTGTGGTCAGGGTGGTGATGTAGCCGTCCAGGCCGCTATTACCGGCATAGCTGCCCATGGCAGACAGGCTCATACCCTGCATGGCGTTCAGCGCAGCCAGATAGTCGGTATCGGTGTAACCGCCGTGGCTCAGGGCGTAAGCAATGATGTACTGCTTCAGCGCGGTCTCAATGTAATCCAGAGAGGCATCCACATTGGTATAAGCAGTCACCAGGCTGGCAATATCGGTCTGGTCGTAAGTAGCATTAGCTTCAGTAGCCTTGGTCACAGCCAGGCCAGCCAAAGCGGTACCTCCCTGGCTGGCGCCGGTCTTGGTCTGGTTGATGGCGCGGTTGAAGGCATCGTTGGCAGAGGACAGAGCATCGCGGAATGCCAGCTCGTGAGCGGACATACCGGAGGAAGTACCTACCGCCCGGACACCGAAGGAGTTGGTGCCGAAGGAGCCATTGTTGTAAATGGCGGCGGAGCCGGAAGTGGACAGACCGGTGAAGCGGCCGTCACTGCCGTACTGGGGAGTACCCAGGAAGTAGTCGCTGATGGTATCCGCAGAGCCTTCAGCACCCTCAGTAACAGCCAGCTTAGCGGGATACAGGGAGATCTGGTTCAGGCCGTAGCCGGAATCGCTCAGGTCTACCAGGTTACCCCAGGTGGTGTTTCTCTCCACAACCGTCAGATTGCCAGTGGCATTGCCGATGGCGTTCAGCGCATCCGAGACAGTCGTGTAAGTCGTGCTTTGGGTCACGCCGGGCAGCAGAGCCATTTCCAGGTTACCGTTGGCACCGATGGCGGTGCTGATGCCGGTAACTTCAGGCGCGGTAGACAGGGTGAACCAGGCGTAGGTGCTGGATACGACCATGATGCAGGAAACCATCAGCATGGCAATCGCGGCAACCAGCTTGGACTTAATGTCTGCTTTGCGGCGGTCTTTTTTCATTACCATTGTCTTGTTTTTCATCCTTTCAAAGATAAATTGGCGTGTTTCCGCTCCCGCCGGAGCTATGTAACCGGAACAGGATTGGAGTGCTGCCTGTTTCCGGAGAACATATGAAATATGTTTCTTATATATAATAATGTATCAATCCCAGAAGATCAGATTGTTCCACAGATCTTCCCAGAAGCTGTAAGACGGGCTGTAATCATCGTCGTCGCCTTCGTTTTCCGTGATCAGGCGGAAATCAAAGGCCATGCCGGCGTGACCGCCGATCAAATCGTCGGTACAATCCGGATCATCACCCTCCAGCCAGATCACCACGGTGTACTTATGCACATCGCCCGGTGCCACCTCCGTCTGCTTTCCCCGGCAAACCACCGTATCGGACTCAAAGGAAATGGGAACCACCCGATAGTAGTTAAAGCCACTCTTTTCCGTGATCAGCTGGAACTGGGAACTGATATCCTTGCTCATAAGCATGATCCTCATATCCAGATAGCCGCGGCTGTTGTCATCAAAGGCAGGCAGGGCTTCCACGCCACCGTCGGCGTTGGGTTTGGCATAGAACAGCATTTCGCCGTCCTCAAACACCATGACCCACAAAGCCGAGGTCAGGCTGTGGCTTTCCGATGTCAGGCCCATCATCCACTCATAACCAACGGTGGAAGTTCCCTCATTGCGCAGGTAGAAGGTGTAGGCAAAATAGGCATCGTTGTGCTGGCCGTCAATCTGGTCGATGTTGGTGGGAATATGGCTGATGGATACACAGGGCACATTTTCCGCGGGTGTGCAGAACAGATGGGTAGTGGCATTGGAGAAATCTACGGTTTCGCTGAGAACAAAGCCTTCCTGGAACATTTGGGACGACATATTGATGGTGAAGTGACCACGCAGCTGCGCGATCAAAGACAGGGCGAACAGCACCGTCACCAGCGCCGCCGACGCGCCCACCAGCACCCACAGGCCCCGGCCAAAAAACAGCCATCGAAGCCACAGCAGCGCCCTGGGCTTATCCAGGTAAAGACCCATGCTGGAAGCGGTCAGTTCAAAATCCTCTTTGGTTTTCAAGCCCCGGGCTTTCAGTTCTTTTCTCAGCAGCTTGCGGCCTTTTTTAATGGCGCTGACCTGCTCCCGGGTAAGCTCTTCACCGCCCCGCCTGCGCTTTATGGGACCCCGCTGCGGTTTGCCCTCTGCCTGCTCCAGGAGCAGCAGATAATCACTCAAGTTCTCTTTCATAGCTTATTTTTCATTGGCCAGGGCATCCCGGATCAGCTCGTCCTCGGTAACCGGAAGGCCGGTGATGGAGCCGCTGGCATAGGACACATGGCAGCTTTCCAGCCAGGCCAGGGTGTCATGATCTTCCACACCGCCGCCCAGCAGCTTGAAGCCTGCCTGGTGCAGTTTTGTCATCATCAGAGCCGTTTCCGGCTTTCCGTACAGCGTCGGCGCCAGCCGCACATAGGTAAATCCCATGGCTTTCAGCTTTTCCACCGGCAGAACCGCCGGATCATAACCGTCTGCCACCAGCACCACGCCGTTGCGCAGATAGCGCTCCATGATCTCCACATTTGCCTTGGTGGTTTTGGCGATCAGTTCCGCCGGCACTGTCAGCATCAGCCGTTCCTTGGAAATGGGCTGATCCTTGAATAGCTGCAGCAGCCGCTGGAGCTGGGTTCCGGAGGTGTAGAAATCCGGCAGCATCTGCAGAAGCACGCCCTGCAGAGAAACCTGACAGTTTTCCATACGCAGCACCGTGTCTGCCGCCTCGTACAGGAAGTAGAAGGCAATATCCAGCGTCAGATTTTTCCGGCGCAGCATGGCTTCCAGTTCCTCCATAGGCTCCCGCTTGCCCGGGTCACCTGCCACGCCGGCAAACCAGGGAATGGCTTCATAAGCCACAACTGTCCCCGCGGTTCCCGCCACCATGGGGCGGTAGGACAGACCCATGGGTCTGTCTTTTTTCTTTTCCACCAGAGGGATGGTGGCAGGCAGGGTTTTGGTGTAATGAATGTACTTTTTATAGATGCCCCGGCATTTGGGCCGGGCAGCCTTCAGCACCTCCACCAGCGCGGGATTCCATGCGGAACCCACCTGGGCGGTAAGAGCGCGGTAGGCATCGTCAAAGGGATTTTCCGACTTGGTGTAAGAGCAGAGCCGATCCAGTTCCTTGGCGATGCCAACGATCTGGGCGATGGGGCTGATCTCGTTGCCCCGCAAGCCTGCCGGGAAACCGGAGCCGTCCCAGCGCTCCATATGCTGCTCGCAGCTTTCCCGCAGCATCAGCCAGGGAATATTCCGGGTGGGGGCTTCGCTGAGACCGCCTTTCATCTTTTCCTTGTCGCCGCCCCGTTCCTGCAAGGTGGCCACCAGAAGCCGGCCGTCGGAAGTATACTTGCGGTACACCGCCTTTTCCTCTTCCGTGAAATCATCCTGCCAAAGCTGGTATTCCGGAGGCACCAGGGCCTTACCCAGCTGATGGTACATACCGCACTTGAAAGAAAGGTCGGCATACTTGCCCTGGATCCGTTCCCCGCCCTCTTTGGTGGCGGTGCAGAAACGATCAGCACAGGCCTGAACAAACAAAGCCTGGGTATAGGCGGCCACACGGGCAGACTCCTGCCGCACCGTTTGGCTCAAGCCATGGAACGCATCGTCCCAGGTATCAAATTTCCTTCGTTTTAATTTTTTCGCTGCCATTATCGTTTACCTCACACAGACCCGGGGTCATACCACATCATCGTCGATGTCATAGTCCACCAGAGGCACATCGTCGATCTGCTGCTTTCGGTTGTCTTTCTTTTTCCAAACCATCAGAACCAGCTGAACGATGTTGCCCAACAGGCTGACACCAAACAGCACGATCCACACGATGGGCGCTTTCTCTTTCTGCGCCGGCGCTTCCGTCCCGGCGGCTGAAGCATGGGCAACCAGCGTAACAGCCAACAGTATGATCACCAGCAAAAGCACGGCTGTATGTTTCCAAGTTTTCACGGCTTTCCCCTCCCGGAGCACACATTTTCGGCACCCGCCGATAGTATCGCATACTACTTCAGCTTATAGTCCATTTTCATTTTAGCACAACGCAATCCACAATTCAAGCTTAAAAATAGTAAATTATGGCATTTTTGTATGTAATAATTAACAAAGATTTCAGGTTTTCCCATATTCGGAATAACTTACTTCTAATTTGGTGCAAGAAAAGAAAACCAACCGGCATAGCGCATACGCAAAATCCGGTTGGTTTCCCATATTCATAGTCGCGAAAAAGGCCCGTAAATGCCGGTCAGTCAGTTCTTCCCCAGCTCCCCATTACGGGCAAAAGCTGCCAAAACACAATCCATCACCGCGCCCCGGAATCCGTGTTCTTCCAGTTGACGAATGCCGGCGATGGTGCTGCCGCCGGGTGAGCAGACCGCGTCCTTCAGCGCGCCGGGGTGATTGCCGGTGGTAAGTGCCATCTGGGCCGCGCCCACCATGGTCATGGCCGCATACCGCAGCGCCTGATCCCGGGGCAGACCGCAGGCTACAGCGCCGTCAGCCATGGCTTCCAGCATCACATACAAGTATGCCGGCCCGGAGCCGGACAGGGCGCTGGCCGCGTCCATCAACCGCTCCTCCAGAGGATCCACCAGGCCGCAGGGGGACATATCCCGCTGCCAATCCGACGCCACATCCCATTCCACCAAATCATTGTGGCAGAACGGAATGACTCCCTTACCCAAAGCTGTGGGGGTATTGGGCATGATGCGGATCACCGGCAGCCGGGTGCCGGCCATTTCCTCGATCCGGGCTATGCTGAGACCTGCGGCCATGGTGATCAGCACCGGCTTGCGCCGGGCCAGCACTTCCTGCAGCGGCAGCAGCACTGCGTGCATCATATGGGGCTTCACCCCCAAAAAGATCCGGTCGCAGCTTTCCGCGATCCGCAAATTATCCAGATACGCAATTCCCAGTTCTTCCGTCAGGGCTTTTGCCCTGCCGCTGCGGTCCGACACCGCCATATCCTGGGTAGTCCGGCGCAAAGCGCGGACAATGGCGCCGCCCATATTGCCGCAGCCGATAAATCCGTATTTCATATTCTTTTCTCCTTATTATCCGATTTACTAACCGTATTATATCGTTTCGGCTGTTGTTTGGCAAGGGAAAGATTGCCGACGACGGAATAATGCTTGCAAAATCGCCCCAGTCGTGGTATGCTGATATACACAGAAAGGAGGCGTGCCTTCATGCGATTGCAAGAATCCGGTGAAATGTACCTGGAAACCATATATATGCTGTCCAAACAGATGGATATCGTCCGCTCGATTGATGTGGTGGAACACATGGGGTATTCCAAGCCCAGCGTCAGCCGGGCCGTTGGCCTGCTGAAGCAGGGCGGCTACCTGATCGTGGAGGACACCGGCAATCTGCTGCTGACCGATGCCGGCAGAGAGATCGGCGAAAAGATCTATGCCCGGCACAAGCTGCTGACCGAGCTTTTGATGCGTATCGGAGTGGACCGCCAAACCGCCGCCGAGGATGCCTGCAAAATGGAGCACGCCATTTCCGACACCACATTCGATGCCATCCGCAAGCATCTGGAGCAGGATTTCTGATACGCAAGAGGCCAGCCAAGGGCGACACCGGATAAGGATACTGTCGCAGGAGCGATTCACAAATCGCCCGCAAATCGAAACCCATAGCAAACCCCGACAGAGATGGACTCTGTCGGGGTTTTATCGCAGCCCGTCACCCGTGTAGGGACCGTGGTGACGCGGTTATTGGCTGAGGCCAGCGGGCGATTTGTGAATCGCCCCAACGATAGATAACATCCCCATCCGTAGCCGGACAAAGCCTCTTCTTTTTTACAATTTGGGCATTTTGCCCCGGGAAGTATGGAAAAAACGCCGAAAATAGATAGTAACATATCTGTGATTTTGGTTATTTGTCCATATCTCATGAATATATGTTGACATCCGGCGCACATCCTGCTATAATACCCCCAGTTGAATAAGGAAGCACAGAAGCTTTCACCGGTTGGACAAAGGGTCCGGCCTGTTGCGTGAAGATTTTTGTGACTTCAAAAAAGGCTGCGAAGGGAAGAGTAGGCTTGCAGGCGCCGTCCAGAGAGCCCCGGTTGGTGGAATGGGGTACGGAAGAAGGAGCGGAACATGGTCCCGGAGCCGCGTGGGCGATAGGTAGTTCACGACGGGTGCGCCCGTTAGCGCGCAGGCGTGTGTTGGCACGCCCGGAGGCTGTCGTGGTGACACGGCAGTAAATCAAGGTGGTAACACGGTTATTTTCAGCCGTCCTTGTGTATCTTTACACAGGGACGGCTTTTTTTATGGGAGGTGGATGTATGGCAAAGCTGATTCAAATGGAACATCTGTCCAAAACCTTTGGCGCCGGCGATAACGCGGTGGCCGCGCTGAACGATGTTTCGCTGCAAATCGAAGCAGGCGAGATTTTCGGCATCATCGGCCTGTCCGGCGCAGGCAAAAGCACCCTGGTGCGGTGTATCAATGTGCTGGAACGGCCGGAACGCGGCCGCATCCTGTTCCACGGTCAGGATCTTCTGCAACTGAAGGAACAGCAATTACGAATGCAGCGGCGAAAAATCGCCATGATTTTCCAGAGTTTCCATCTGCTGGAGCAGCGCACCGCTCTGGATAACATCTGCTTCCCCCTGGAGCTGAGCGGTGTCAGCAGAAAAGACGCCCGAAAAAAAGCGGTTGCTCTGCTGGAAACCGTAGGTCTGCCGGACAAGGCCGGCGCCTACCCTTCTCAGCTCTCCGGCGGTCAAAAGCAGCGTGTCGCCATCGCCAGAGCTCTGGCTTCCGACCCGGAGGTACTGCTGTGCGACGAAGCCACCTCCGCGCTGGATCCCCAAACCACGGAAAGCATCCTCTCTCTGCTGCAAACCATCAACAAGGAGCGAGGTATTACGGTGATCCTCATTACCCATCAGATGTCCGTCATTGAACAAATCTGCCACCGGGTAGCTATTTTGGATCATGGCGTGGTGGCGGAAGTCGGCGCGGTTGAGGATGTGTTCTCCAATCCCAAATCCCCGGCAGGCCGGCATCTGGTCAGCCCCGACAAGGCCTTGCCTGTATCCCATTGGGATGGCCCGGTAGCCCGCATCGCCTTCAACGGCAGCATGGTGGAGCAGCCGGTGATCGCCTCCCTGGCAGCAAACAAGCAAATTCTGGTCAGCATCCTGGGTGCGGATACCCGGAATGTGGACGGCAAGATTTTCGGTACCATGCTCATTAGCCTTCCGGACGATCGGGAGCAAAAACAAACCGCTCTGGACTTTTTGAACGGATTCCGGGGCGTGGTGGCAGAGGAGGTGGAATAAATGGATTTTTTCTCTGATCCCAAGGTCATTCAGCAACTGCAAACCATACAGAGCCAGTTTCTACCTTCCCTTTGGGAAACGCTGTATTCCCTGAGCCTGCAGACACTGTTTGCCTATATCATCGGTCTTCCGTTGGGGGTGATTTTGGTCACCGGCGAGCAGGGTGGAATCCGACCCATGCCGAAACTTCTGATGCGTATTCTCAATACGCTGGTCAATCTGCTCAGAAGCGTGCCCTTCCTCATACTGATGATCATCGCCCTTCCCCTGAGCAAGCTGATCGTAGGCACAAAAATCGGCACCGCCGCCACCATCCCACCCATGGTCATCGCCGCGTTCCCGCTGATTGCGCGGATGGTGGAAAGCTCCCTTCGGGAGGTGGACCGGGGTGTCATCGAAGCGGCACAATCTATGGGCGCCTCCACCTGGCAGATCGTCACCAAGGTGATGCTGCCGGAAGCCAAACCCAGCCTGATTGCCGGCGCCGCCAT
Source organism: Faecousia sp. (assembly GCA_045595885.1). Lineage (GTDB taxonomy): Bacteria > Bacillota > Clostridia > Oscillospirales > Oscillospiraceae > Faecousia. The sequence goes on from JAZOBI010000066.1 coordinate 9,219, forward strand.
TACCATGACCACCATTTTGGGTTACGGTGCCATGGCCGGCATCATCGGCGGCGGTGGTCTTGGCAAACTGGCCATCGACTACGGCTACTACAACTTCAAAACCATCATCATGTGGGCGGCGGTAATCGGTCTGATTCTTCTGGTTCAGATCATCCAGACCGCCGGAACCAAACTATCCACAGCCAGCGATAAGCGGCTGCATACCAAATAAAAGGAGAATACCTATGAAAAAGATCACTGCCATCATTCTTTCCCTGGCCCTGTGCCTGACCCTGTTTGCCGGCTGCGGAAACAAACAGGACGACAAAACCATCACCATCGGCGCTTCCCCCACGCCCCATGCCGAGATCCTGGAAATCGTGAAGCAGGAACTGGCAAAGGAAGGCTGGACACTGGAAATCACCGTGTTCAATGACTATGTGCAGCCCAATACCGCCGTGGAAGACGGTGATCTGGATGCCAATTACTTCCAGCACACCCCTTACCTGAACACCTTCAACGCAGAAAACGGCACCCATCTGGTCAGTGTTCTGTCCGTCCACTATGAGCCCTTCGGCATCTACCCCGGCACCAAGAGCAGCCTGTCTGACATTGCCGACGGCGATACCATTTCCATCCCCAATGATGGTTCCAACCGGGCCCGCGCCCTGTTGCTGCTGGAAGCCAACGGGCTGATCAAGCTGAAAGACGGCGCCGGTATGGAAGCCACGGTGCTGGACATTGCGGAAAACCCCTACAACCTGAATATCGTGGAGATGGAAGCGGCGCAGCTGCCCGGCACCCGTGACTCCGTGGCCTACGCCGTCATCAACGGCAACTACGCCCTGGGCGCAGGATTAAATGTTTCCACCGATGCCCTGGCTTCCGAAGATGCCGCCTCTGTTTCCGCCACCACCTACGCCAACATTCTGGTGGTCCAGGAGGGTAATGAGCAAACAGAAAAAACTCTGGCTCTGATTAAGGCTTTGCAAAGCGAAGCGGTGAAAAATTACATTCTGCAGACCTACAACGGCGCCGTTGTGCCGCTGATTTGAACAAAAAACAGGGTGCCTGAGCACCCTGTTTTTTATCGCTGATATTCAAATTCAAAATCGTAGATATCCACGGTGTCGCCGTCTTCGATTCCCATTTCTTCCAGGCGGGCAAACAACCCCACCTTGCGAAGCTGCATATCGAAGTGGTTGCGGGATTCGTAGTCATCGAAATTGATGTTCTCGATGAGCCGCTCCAGCCAGCGGCCGGTGACCAGCCAGGTATTACCGTAATGCTCGATCTCAAACTCTCTGGGATCCACAGGCGCTTCCACGACCTCCACATACTCCGGCTCATAGATGGTAACCGGCGGCAGATCCTGCAGCTTGTTTGCCACCACACGCATCAGCTGCTTCGTTCCCTGGGTCGTGCCGGCGGAAATCTCGTAAAACTCGCAGCCCACTTCCTCTACCCGCTGGCGCAGCCGCTGCAGATTGTCGGAATCCGGCATCAGCAGATCGATTTTGTTGGCGGCAACGATCATGGGCCGGTCGGACAGATCCACGGAGTAGTTTTCCAGTTCCGCGCAGATGGCATCGAAATCCTCCACCGGATCTCTGCCTTCGCTGCCGGACACATCCACCACGTGCACCAGCAGCCGGCAGCGGTCGATATGCCGCAGGAAATCGTGACCCAGTCCGGCGCCCTCAGCGGCGCCCTCAATAATGCCGGGGATGTCCGCCATAACGAAGGACACGCCTTCGTCCACGTAAATCACGCCCAGATTGGGGAACAAAGTGGTGAAATGATAGTTGGCGATCTTGGGACGGGCATTGGAGGTAACACTCAGCAGCGTGGACTTACCCACATTGGGGAAGCCAACCAGACCCACGTCAGCCAGCAGCTTCAGTTCCATCACCACATCCCGCTCCTGGCCCTTCAATCCGGCCTTTGCGAACCGGGGAATCTGCCGGGTGGGGGTGGCATAGTGGGAGTTGCCCCAGCCGCCGCGACCGCCCTTGGCGAGGATGAAGTCATCATTGGTAGACATATCCACAATGATGGCATTGGTTTCCGCGTCCCGGACAACGGTGCCGCGGGGTACTTTGATAATGAGGTTTTCGCCCCGCTTGCCGCTCATATTGCGGCCCTTTCCGTTTTCGCCGGCCTGGGCAGCATACTTGCGCTTATAGCGGAAATCCAGCAAGGTGGTCATATGGTCGTCCACCCGGAGAATGACGCTGCCGCCATGGCCGCCGTCGCCACCGTCGGGACCGCCGGAGGCCACATATTTTTCACGATGGAAGGCCACCGCGCCGTCGCCGCCGCGACCGCCGGAGACCCAGATTCGTACTTTATCTACAAACATAAAGATCCTCCTCATGTTGGAATCGGTTGTGCTGTCATAAATGGTTGTTTAGGATATAAATGAGGGAACACCCAAAGCCTCCCTTGGCGCTGTAAACAACCATTTATCGCAGTACAAGTATTTAAGAAAAAGGGCTGTTGCGGATTCTTTGCAACAGCCCTTCGTTCTTAATGCACAATTACTGCTTGGCGTACACAGAGCACTGCCGGCGATCCTTGCCCTTGCGCTCGAACTTGACGGTGCCGTCAATCAGAGCAAACAGGGTGTCATCGCTGCCGATGCCGACATTGACACCGGGATGGATGTGAGTGCCTCTCTGGCGAACCAGAATGTTGCCGGCCAGAACAAACTGACCGTCTGCACGCTTCACGCCCAGGCGCTTGGCCTTGGAATCACGGCCGTTCTTGGTGGAACCGCCGCCCTTGTGGTGAGCGAAGAACTGAATACCAATCTTCAGCATGGGAATTACACCTCCAAAACTTCGATATAATCAGGATATTCATCCCGCAGATTGCAAAGATAGAGCAGCATACCGGCAAGCACTGCCTGGACAGACTCTTCTTCATCGCAGGATGTGGGGAGGGTCAGGGTGATACGGGCGTCCGCATCCTTGACCCGAACCTTGGCCTTGGCACCACAAATGTCATTGACGGTAGCCTCGGTCATGGCAACAACGGCAGAGATGGCGGCGCAAATAATGTCGCTGCCCGCTTCCGCATAGCCGCTGTGACCGGACACAGAGAATCCGGTGATTCTCTCGCCCTCGGTAAAAAATTCGCATCTAGTCATAATTACAGAGCGATCTTGGTGATCTCCACCTTGGTGTAGGGCTGACGGTGACCGATATGTCTCTTCTGGCCCTTCTTAGCCTTGTACTTGATGATGTCGAGCTTCTTGCCCTTGCCGTTCTTGACGACCTTGGCCTCGACAGCAGCGCCTTCCACCACGGGAGCACCGATCTTGGAGTTTTCGCCATCCAGCACGGCCAGAACCTGGTCGAACTTTACGGTTTCCTCAGCTTCAGCGTTCAGCTTCTCGATGAACAGGATGTCGCCCTCGGATACGGTGTACTGCTTGCCACCGGTAACGATAATTGCCTTCATTTCTTTGTTTCACCTACTTCATTTTTGTAGTCTCGCTTTTAAGGCGCGGCACATTTTGGGCGTGCCAACTTAAGCCCCTTCAATGCGGCTCGACTATTCTAGCATCCAAAAAAGGAAAAGTCAAGGGCTTTTTGAACTTTTTTTGTGGTTTTTCCCACTTTTTTCACCGCCACTACCCTGCCCCGCAAATTTTCGTTTATTGCTCTGTTGGATATGGATCGCAGGGACGCATCACGATGCGCCCGCGCAGAAACATCCTCTTAGGTTCCACCAATTCACACCCTGCCTCCGGCGGGCGATTCACGAATCGCCCCTATGAATTCCATCGTGACAGAACGATTAACACCAATTTCCTCTTGTTTCCTTTCCCAAAATATCGTATACTATAAAGAAAAAACGAAAGGTGGAAATACTATGTCTTCCAAGGTTTATTTTTCCAAGTCCATAACCGCTGAAAAAGTGCTGGAGCTCTACAAACTGCTGGGTAAAGATTTGCCCGGCAATATTGCCATCAAGGTTCACTCCGGTGAGGAAGGAAATCAGAATTTCCTGCGGCCGGATTTCTGGAAGCCGGTTATCGACCATGTGGGCGGCACCGTTGTGGAGTGTAACACCGCTTACGAGGGTCAGCGCAACGACACCAAGCGTCACTTGAAGCTGTTTGAAAAGCACGGCTGGAGCAAATACTTCACCGTAGATCTGCTGGACGCGCAGGGACCCGACATGGTGCTGGAGATTCCCGGAGGCAAAGTGATCCGGAAAAACTATGTGGGCAAGGACATGGCCGCTTATGATTCCACCCTGGTGCTGTCCCATTTCAAGGGTCACCCCATGGGCGGCTACGGCGGCGCTTTGAAGCAGCTGTCTATCGGCTACGCCTCCGCCTTCGGCAAGGCCTACATCCACGGCGCCGGCGAACCGGAGAAGATTTGGACAGCCGACCAAAACGATTTCAAGCGTTCTATGGCCGATGCCGCCATGTCCGTGGTGGAATTCTTCCAGGGCAACGCCGTGTATGTCAATGTTATGAAGAATATGTCCGTGGATTGCGATTGCTGCGCCGTGGCGGAAGATCCCTGCATGAAGGATATCGGAATTCTGATCTCCGATGACCCCGTAGCCATTGACCAGGCCTGCATTGATCTGGTCTATGCCTCGGAAGACCCCGGTAAAGACCATCTGATCCAGCGCATCGAAAGCCGCAACGGTGTACTCACCATCGAAGCCGCCGCCGCGCTGGGCTTCGGAAGCCGGGAATATGCGCTCATCGAGGTGGAATAATGGGCTGCGATCGTAACTGCGCCGCCTGCAGCGGGTGCGCCGGTGTACTGGAGCTGACACAGGGGGAAATCGATTTTCTCATGGAATTGGCCCAGTTTGCTTTCCTGCCCGTCGCCCGCCGTGCCGACGATATGATCCCGGTGTATTTGGAGGATTCTGCCCGACCGGCAGAAGAATACAGCCTCATCCTCCGGGTTTTGGAGCAAAAACAGCTGGTCAGTCTGGACTACGACAAGCCCTTATTCGGTTTTGACGGGGCAAAATATGCCGCGTATCCTGTCAAAGGCTCCGTCGCTCTGACGGAACGAGGGCAAAATGTGGTCAAAATGCTGGAAATTCAGGGCGTTTCTTGATGATTTTTGGTCATTTGTCCATATATGAAGAATAATTGTTGACAGTTCGCGAACAGTTTGCTATAATGGCCTCAGTTTTTTATTAGCAGCCTCTAAAGTTGCTGGAAGGCCAGGCAACTGCTGGGCCGGACACTCCGGTAGCTTTAGAGGCGGCTAATGCCAAGCACACAGATCCCATATTTGTATTCCAACCTGTCCCTGTGATTTTTCACAAGGACAGGTTTTTTGCTGTGAAACCTTTCCCGGAACGCAAATTCCTTTGGAGCCCTTGCATCACAGCGTTTTCTGGTATATACTATATACAATAAAATCAGGAGGGTATGGCTATGGAATTCAGAGTTTTGGCCGTTGGTGACGTAGTAGGCAATCCGGGTATGGAGCGCATCCGCCACAGCCTGCGTTACCTCAAGCGGAAAACGAACGCGGACTTTGTCATTGTCAACGGGGAAAATGCCGCCGTGCTGGGTATGACCCCCCAGCAAGCGGAGGATATCTTCGATGCCGGCGCCGATTGTATCACCATGGGTAACCACACCTTTGCCAAAAAAGAGCTGTGCGACTACATGGATGAAAATCGCCGGGTGATCCGCCCTGCCAATTTCGCGCCCCAGGTGCCGGGCTACGGCTGGAGTGTGTACGAAACCAAATTCGGTGACGTGGCCGTCATTGATCTGATTGGCCGCTGCAACATGGACTATACCCCCGACAATCCTTTCCTGATGGTCGACAAAATCCTGCCCCAAATCAAGGCCAGATTTATTTTTGTGGAAATACACGCCGAAGCATCCTCTGAGAAGCTGGCCATGGGCTATATGCTCGACGGCCGGGTTTCCGCCGTATGGGGCACCCATACCCACGTTCCCACCGCCGATGCCCAGGTTCTTCCCAAGGGCACCGGGTATGTAACGGATTTGGGCATGACCGGACCGAAACATTCTGTCATCGGCATCCGTCCCGACCTGTCCATCTCCAAATTCCGGGGCGATCTGTACCAGCGCTATCAGTGGGCAGATGGCCCCACCAAGCTGGAAGCCGTCCTGTTTACCATCGACACCGCCACAGGCAACTGTGTGGCCGCAGAAAGGGTGGACCTATCCGATGAAAATCCTTCACGCCGCTGACCTGCATCTGGACACCGCCTTTACAGGCCGGTCGGAAGAACAGGTTCGCTTTTTGAAAAAAGAACTCCTCCGTATCCCGGAAAAACTGCTGCGGCTGCAAAAAATCCATAGCTGCGATTTGGTTCTGCTGTCCGGTGATTTGTTTGACGGGCCTCACACCGCTGATTCTCTGCAGATCCTCAAGGCGGCTTTGGCGGAAATGGCTGTTCCGGTGTTCATTTCCCCCGGTAATCACGATTTCTGCAGCCCTGACAGCCCATACCTGACCGATATTTGGCCGGAAAATGTGCATATTTTTACAAAGCCCGCCATGGAAAGCCTGCCTTTGCCCCAGCTGAGCTGCCGGGTTTACGGCGCCGGCTTTGCCGCCATGGACTGCCCTGCCCTGTTGGAGAATTTCCGGGCCGAGGGCGAAGAATCCTATCACATCGGCCTGCTTCACGGCGATCCGCTGCAGCGGAATTCCCCCTATAATCCCATCACCCAATCCCAGGTGGCAGCCTCCGGTCTGCAATATCTGGCGTTGGGTCATGTACACAAAGCAGGCAGTTTCACCGCCGAAACCACCCTCTGCGCGTGGCCCGGCTGTCCCATGGGCCGTGGCAACGATGAAACCGGAGAAAAGGGCGTGTACATCGTCACCCTGGAAGATTCCGCAACTGTGGAATTCATTCCGCTGGATGGCCCTAAATTCTTCGATTGGGAGGTTGAGGTGCTGACCACTGCGGAAGAAGCGGTGCGATCCGCGCTGCCGCCGGTGGGTAATCAAGATTTTTACCGCGTTACGCTGACCGGCGAATGGGCCGGGGACGAAGACCTGTCCTTCCCGGAGTTTCCCAATCTGGAAATCCGGAACCGAACCCTGCCGCCAACGGATCTTTGGAGCAGTCTGGGTCAGGACAACCTGGAAGGAACCTACTTCCGCCTGCTCCATGACTCTTTGGAAACGGCAGATGCAGAAGCCGCACTGCTGGCGGCCAAAATATCCCGGAAAATTCTGGATGGACGGGAGGTGGTACTGCCATGAGAATTCATTCCATGACCGCCAACTTCGGTAAACTGGAAAATCAAACCTTGACCCTTCAGCCGGGAATGAATATCCTCCACGCCCCCAACGAATGGGGCAAATCCACCTGGTGCGCCTTCCTTGCCACCATGCTCTACGGCCTGGACACCCGGGAAAAAACCACAAAAACCACCCTGGCCCTGAAGGAACGCTACGCGCCCTGGTCCGGCACGCCCATGTCCGGCCGAATCCAGCTGGAGTGGAACGGCAGGAACATTACCATTGAGCGCTGGAGTAAAGGTCGTACCCTGCTGGGAGAATTCAAAGCCTACGAAACCGACAGCGGTCTGGAGGTCACCGAGCTGACCGGCGCCAACTGCGGCGAAATGCTGCTGGGCGTGGAAAAAAGCGTATTCTTGCGCTCCGGCTTCCTGCGGCTGAATGATCTGCCGGTCACGGCGGACGATGCCCTGCGCCGCCGGCTCAATAGCCTGGTCACCACCGGCGACGAATCCGGCGCCGGCGACGAGCTGGAGCAAAAACTGAGAGATCTGAAAAATAAGTGCCGCTCCAACCGGTCCAATGGTCTGATCCCCCAGGCGGAGGCGGAAAAACGGGATATTGAGAGCAAACTCTCCGATTTGATATCCCTGCAAAGCCAATCTGCTGTGATCCGCCAGCGGCAGCAGCAGTTGGACGCGCAGATCGCCGCCCTGGAAAACCACAAAACCGCCTTGGATTACCGGGCCGCGGAGGAAAATCTGCGCCGGGTGGCCGAAGCGGAGGAAGCCGCCCGTTTCGCCCAGCGGCAGGTTCTTATTCTGGAAGAAAAGAGCGCGGATTTTCCACCCCCGGAAGAGGCGAAGCAGAAGCTGACCACCCTGCAAAATCTACAACAGAAGCAGCAGGCTGTCCGGCTGGATGCCCAAATGCTGCCGCCTCCACCCCAGGAACCAAAAGCACCTTTGTGCTTCTACGGTTTGACCGGGCAGCAGGCTCTGGAGCAGGTCCACACGGATACTGCCGCCTATCATGCCCTGTCCGCGCCCCCAGCAAAGTCCTTCCCCCTGTGGATTCCCGGTACTGCCGTCGCTGTGACCGGTATCGTTCTGCTGATTTTACAATTGTGGATTCCCGCCGGGCTTCTTTTGGCCGCCGGCGCGGGATTGTGGATCACCCATGGCCTCCTGGCATTCAAGCGGAGCAAGGAAACCATGGAACGGTTGGCAAAGCAACAAGCCATTGCCAGCCGTTACGGCGGCGGCTTGCCCGAGGATTGGCTGGCGGAAGCCCGCGTTCTGGCAACGGGGCTGCAGGAATATAAGACCGAATTGGAAGCCCACACAGCCCGGCGGCAGGCGATTCTGGAATCCATGGCCCAGCTGGACCGCCAGTTAGAGGATGCCGCGGAGGGTATGGGCATTTCTGCCGCCACGGAGTTTTTCTCTGCCGCCATTAGACACTATGACGCCCTCCATGATGCCCGTCGGGAACAACACAAGGCCCTTGACCATGCGGATACGCTCCGGGCCGTGGCAACGCCTGCCGTCAAGCCCCAGCATCCGGATCCATTGGATTTATCCCCGGAGGAAACCCTTCGTTCCCTTTCCGATGCCGCTTTTGAACAAAAGCAACTGCAATTGCGGCTGGGGCAATTCCAGGGGCGGATGGATGCATTGGGTTCCGAAACCGCCTTGCGCCAGGCGCTGGACAACATCAACCGTCGCTTGGATCGGCTGACCCTTTACTACAACGCCCTGGAACTGGCGCTGAATCGTCTGGAAACCGCCACGGCCCAGCTGCAGCGCCGCTTCGCGCCCCGAATTGCCGAATCCGCCCGGGAGATTTTCGGAAAGCTCACAGAAGGCCGATACAACCGGCTGAATCTGACCCAGGAGCTGGCTGTGGAAACCGCCACAGACGAAGACACGGCAATTCGCTCTGCCATATGGCGCAGCGACGGCACCATTGACCAACTGTACCTGGCTCTACGATTGGCAGTTGCCAGGGAACTGACTCCGGAAGCGCCCCTGATTCTGGATGATGCCCTGGTGCGTTTTGATGACACCCGTCATGGCCTTGCCATGGAAATTCTCCGCCAGGAGGCGGAAACCAAGCAAATCATCCTCTTCACCTGCCAGAGCAGAGAGCGGAACACCTAAATGAGCAGCCCGGTCACACACCGGGCTGTTTTTTCACGCCAAAGTTCAAATTTTCGTTTATCGTTCTATTGGAAAACGGAAAACGGTCGCCCCTGTAGGGCGACAATGTTCAAACAGCCCGAAAAACCCCAATTTGCCCCTTGACAAGGGAGGTCTAATGTGTTAAACTTTCCACATAAGGTTTAATGCATTAAACTCAAAAGGAGAATACGCTATGGAAACACCCAAAATTTTCGAGAGTGAGTACCGCTTCTGTCTGATCCTGTGGGAGCACGAACCCATCAATTCCACCCGGCTGGTGGAGCTGTGCAAGCAGCAGCTGGGCTGGAGCAAAGCCACCACCTACACCGTCATCCGCCGTCTGGCGGAACGGGGTGTGCTGAAAAACGAAAACGCCACCGTCACAGCCCTGGTTTCCAAAGAACAAACGCAGGCATCCCGGCTGGAAGAAATGGTGGAGGAAACCTTTGAGGGCAGCATCCCCGCCTTCATTGCCGCCTTCTCCCGCAGCAAAAAACTGACCGCCCAGGAGGTTGCCCAGCTGAAAGCGCTGATCGACAGCTATGAGGAGGAGTGACTATGTCCGCCTTTCTGCAAAACTTACTGACCGCCAGTCTGTACGGCAGCGTCATCATTATGGTGATTCTGCCGCTGCGGCTGCTGCTGCGAAACGCGCCGAAAAACATCGTCTGCCTGCTGTGGCTGCTGGCGGCGGTGCGGCTTTTGGTTCCTTTCCAACTGGAAAGCACCTGGAGCCTGCAGCCGGACTTTGTTCAGGATGTGCCAACCCGGCTGGAGCAAACTTTCACGCCGCCGATTGACGACCCGGTGATCCCCGAAGCCACTCCCGGCTCAACCGAACCGGTTCCAATCCCCTCCTCCCCCACCGTGACCGCTCCTGCGGATCCTCCCGTTACCCAGAGGCGTACCGCCGATCCCATGGTCATCGCCGGCTGGATCTGGGTTGCAGGCGCTGTGGGTCTGGCCGTATACGGCGCAGGCTCCTATTTGCTGCTGCGCCGCCGGGCCGCCGATGCGGTAATTCTTTCCGAAGGTGTGTGGATCACCCGGCTGAACACCGCCATGGTGTTGGGATTCTTCCGGCCCAAGGTCTATTTGTGCGCCGGATTGGACGAAACCCAGCAGGAATTTGTGCTGCGGCATGAAAAATGCCACATTCGCCGGGGTGACCACTGGTGGAAACCCCTGGGTTTTCTGGCCTTGGCCATCCACTGGTTCAATCCTCTGGTACATCTGGGCTACTGGCTGTTGTGCCGTGACCTGGAAATGGCCTGCGATGAAGCGGTCATTCGCAATCTGGATCTTTCCCAGCGGAAATCCTATTCCGCCGCGCTGCTTTCCTGCAGCGCCCATCGCCACACCATTGCCGCCTGCCCGGTGGCATTCGGTGAGGTTTCCGTAAAAGAAAGGATCAAAAACGTGTTAAACTACAAAAAACCCGCATTTTGGATCGTACTGGTGGCAGTGATCGCCATAGTCGTGGTGGCGGTCTGCTTCCTCACCAGCCCCGGAAAGCCGGAGGAAGAACCCGCCTCTGCCTATTGGGGCATTGAAGCCTTCCCCCAATTTCCCACCGCCAGTTCTGTTACCATGCTGCTCACCCAAGCCGGTGTGACCCCGGAAGAAGGATACTGCTACGATGAATCCTATACACTGGAAGTTTGGGATGGCAGTCCCTGGAAAGCTGTGGAGCCCATCACCACACCTACCTTTTCGGAGGAAGTGCTGTGGGTAAATCTGGGCGGCAAAACCTCCATTTTCATTGATTGGTCGCCCTACTACGGAGAGCTCCCCAGCGGCATTTACCGCATATGTAAAACCTTCCGCGATCCCGCCACCGGCGCTACCCGGACATTTCAGATCCAGTTCGAGTTGAATCTGAACACTATAACGATCCCCGATCATGCGTTGTCCGCAAATGACGAGAAGACTCTGCAGATGTTGGAACTCGCCATGGAAAAACTCCGCCAACAGGAGTCGTATTATTTCGTATCCGAGATGACTCTGGATGGTTATCCACCCCAGACCGGCAGCACAACTGTGTTTGCAGGAAACGGCGACAGATGGATGTACCATCAGCAGGTACATATGCGCGTCACTTCCGAGAACTGGTCCTCGGGCAATATGCTGTTGGACGGCACCCAGTACCGTTACGGTCACGCACAGCATTATACCGCCGACCGGAACTGGACCGTGGCCACCAAGAATCAGCAGACCAATCCGCATTGGCTGCTGAGAAGCCATATCCTGCAGGAGAATATCACCCTTGTGATGACTTCCTATACCGCCGATACCATTGTGATCACCCTCTACTTTGACGGCGCTCCCCGGGACAGCTGGGAAGGCACCTGCTACGGCTATGTGCAAACCTGGCATTTGGATCTTTCCTGGAATTTGCTGGGTGTCACAGAGGGCTGCACCATGCTCCATTCCACAGATGGTGTGGACTATTATGTCCGCACCACAACTGAAATCCAGATTCTGGATACAGACCCGGCGGAAATCACCGCCTGGCTGGATGCCGTAGAGGCAGAGATCCGGGCAGACAACCCCTAAACGACAAAACCGCCTGGCGCAAGCCAGGCGGTTTACCGTTCAATTAACCCTCGGAAACTACAATTTCTTCCACCTGCAATCCGGGGTTGCGGCGGCAGGTAAAGTCGATGGCCCAGTAGCTGGAGAACACCATCAGATTGTTGCCATGGTAATCTTCCAACAGTTCAGCATCCGAGCCCAGGTTCAGATCCTCCAGGTTGCCGGGGTAGCTGACCACCCGGCGAATCTCCTCATAGGGCAGATTCTCCATCCGCAGATCCACGCCGTACTCATTTTTCATGCGGTACTGGAACACTTCCAGCTGCAGCACGCCCACCACGCCTACAATGACCTCTTCCATACCGGAACCCGGCACCTTGAAGATCTGAATGGCGCCCTCCTGGGCAATCTGCTCGGTACCCTTAACGAACTGCTTGCGCTTCATGGAGTCCTTGGCGGACACACGGCAGAATATTTCGGGGGCGAAGGTGGGGATACCGGAGTAGCGGAACTTCTTGCCCGGCACGGTGATGGTGTCGCCAATGGCAAAAATGCCGGGGTCGAAAACGCCGATGACGTCGCCGGCATAGGCCTCTTCCACAATTTCCCGCTCCGCAGCCATCAGCTGTTGAGGCTGACTCAGGCGCATCTTCTTGCCGCCCTGGATGTGGAAATACTCCTTATCCCGCTCAAACTTACCGGAGCAGATTCGCATGAATGCCAGACGGTCACGATGCGCTTTATTCATATTGGCCTGGATTTTGAATACGAACGCGGAGAAATCCGGGCTGAAGGCATCCACCAAACCGGTATCGGCAGTACGGCTCAGGGGCGGCGGTGTCAGCTTCAGGAAATTCTCCAGGAAGGGCTCAATGCCAAAATTGGTCAAAGCAGAGCCGAAGAATACCGGGCTGAGCTGACCGCAGCGAACCGCTTCCATATCCATTTCCCGGCCGGCGGACAGCAGTTCCACATCGTCAATGAGCTGCTGATGCTTCTTTTCGCTGTCCAGCAGCTGGGCAACCTGGGGATCATACAGGTCCACCTCCAGTTTATCTGCCTTGGCCTTGCCGTTGAGTCCGGAGAAGAACAGCAGCTGGCTGCGCTGGCGGTCATAGACGCCCTGAAAATCCTGGCCGCAGCCGATGGGCCAGTTCATGGCATAGGTTTCAATGCCCAGCTCCCGTTCCACCTCGTCCAAAAGGTCAAAGGGGTCCTTGGTCTCCCGGTCCATCTTGTTGATGAAGGTAAAAATGGGAATATGGCGCATGGCGCAGACCTTAAATAGCTTCCGGGTCTGGGGCTCCACGCCCTTGGCGCCGTCGATGACCATGACAGCAGAGTCGGCGGCCATCAGCGTGCGATAGGTATCTTCGGAAAAGTCCTGGTGACCGGGGGTATCCAGAATGTTGATGCAGAAGCCATCATACTGGAACTGCATCACAGAGGATGTGACGGAAATACCGCGCTGCTTTTCGATTTCCATCCAGTCGGAAGTGGCAGCCCGGGAATTCTTCTTGCCCTTGACCACGCCGGCCTGGGCAATGGCGCCGCCGTAGAGCAGGAATTTTTCGGTCAAAGTGGTTTTACCGGCGTCGGGGTGGGAAATGATGGCAAACGTCCGGCGGTGGTTGATTTTTTTATGCAAAGTAGCCATATGATAACCTCCTGAATTGGGGGAATTTGTTTTTAACCTTATCATTTTAACACATTTTGCGGAATTTACAAGAGGGTGTAAAGAAAAAGACATCCAATACACGGCCTGCCGGAAAGATCACCGAAAAAAGCAAATTGGCGTTTATCGTACGGTTTGCATCGCACCCTGTAGGGGCGATCATAGATCGCCCGTTCGCAAAATCCGCAGAATTTTGTGTCATTGCGAGGAGGCGTAAGCCGACGTGGCAATCTCCCGGTATAATCTCTAAAAGTGTAATGCAGACCGGTGGATGGTACCAGGAGATTGCCACGACCCCTACGGGGCCTCGCAATGACACTTCTTTTTTACACAGCAATAAATCGCAATTTGAAGTACATTGGTATAGAAAAAAGACCTCCGGGAGCCCGGAGGTCTTGCAGATTCAGCAAACTTTTTTGCGGCCTTTCAAAAATGCCAGGGAACCTGGAACATCGCACACAAAGCTCAGCAGCGCCAGCACCAGCAATGCAAACACCGACAGCGTAATAAATTGGGATACGCCCGGGATCACAAAGGGCAGGCCGCTGCGGAAGAACATATAGTCCCCCGTAAAGCCCAGGAGCCGATCGATTCCCTCGCAGTTGACCGTGTGGATCACGCAACCCAGTGTCACCCAGCCCATATCACGCAATGTGGGCCGATAATCACCACTGATGCAGGCCAGCATGGGGATGATCAGCAGTCCTGTGTGCTGCAGCACACTCTTGAGAATGGGAAATACAAAAATACTGTTGCAAAAAATGCCGTTGGGAATGGCAAAGGTCAGGCAACCGCCCACAAAGCCAAACAGATAAAACAGCTTCTTGCCCCGGCGCCAATCCAGCAACGCAAACAGCGGAATGAGAATACCGCCCAAATTACAGGGATACAGCGGCCACATGCTACGCAAGGACGCGCCTCCCACCAACAGATAGATCAGCCGCCAAAGCAGTTCAAAACCCAGTTGGAAGGATGCTACGATTACCAACAGCCGTCTGCTCTTTGCCGGGTCCTTACGGAGGAAACCGGCCAAAACCGCCAGGATCCCCACAGCCAGCACCACACCCAACACACTGTAAAGATGCATAGCCTGATAGGCATATTCACCGGGTGTGCCCATATTGCCGGTAAGCCAGTTTTTGATAACTGTCCACATATCGGTTCTCTCCCCTCATTCAGATGGGGCCATTTTACCATGAAAATTACATTTTGTCAACATTTCGACAGCTGCGCAACCTGCTACCACAAATTGGTGATTATGGCGCAGGCGCGGCAGCGCCCCTGGCTTCGCCGCAAAGGTGATGCGCCTGGGCAACCACTACCGTGTCATTCCGAGGGCCTTTAGGCCCGTGGGAATCTCCCAGTACAATCTATACAGGTGCAATGCAGATCAAAGGTTGGTACCAGGAGATTGCCACGTCGGCTTACGCCTCCTCGCAATGACATGGTATTTTTTACCCAGTAGCGCCGATTTTAACAGAACGACAAACTAAAATTTAGCCTGCCACGCAAAAAGGACTCCCTCGCAGGGAGGGAGTCCTTCTGTATGAAACAGCTTAGGCCTTGCCGGCGCAGCCCAGGACGTTGATCAGCTTGTGGCGGACCATTTCCTTGATGTTGGCACGGGCGGGCTTCAGGTACTCACGGGGGTCAAACTTGGAGGGCTGGTCATTGAAGAACTGGCGGGTGGTGCCGGTCATGGCCAGGCGCAGGTCGGAGTCGATGTTGATCTTGCAAACGCTCAGCGCGGCAGCCTTGCGCAGCTGCTCCTCAGGCACGCCGATGGCGTTGGGCATCTTGCCGCCGTTGGCATTGACCATGGCAACATAGTTCTGGGGAACGGAAGAAGAACCGTGCAGAACAATGGGGAAACCGGGCAGCTTCTTGGTGATCTCTTCCAGAACGTCGAACCGCAAAGCCGGAGGCACCAGAATGCCCTGCTCGTTGCGGGTGCACTGCTCGGGAGTGAACTTGTAAGCGCCATGGGAAGTGCCGATGGCGATGGCGAGGCTGTCGCAGCCGGTGCGGGCAACGAACTCTTCCACTTCTTCGGGACGGGTGTAGGAAGCGCACTCAGCGGACACATTCACTTCGTCTTCAATACCGGCCAGGCTGCCCAGCTCAGCTTCCACCACGACACCATGGTCGTGGGCGTACTCAACCACCTTGCGGGTGATGGCGATATTCTCTTCGAAGGACTTGCTGGAGGCGTCGATCATAACGGAGGTGAAGCCGCCGTCGATGCAGGACTTGCAGGTTTCGAAGCTGTCGCCATGGTCCAGGTGCAGAGCGATGGGGATTTCGGGGCACTCAATAATGGCAGCCTCCACCAGCTTCACCAGGTAGGTGTGGTTGGCGTAAGCCCGGGCGCCCTTGGAAACCTGCAGGATCACGGGAGCCTTTTCCTCGCGGCAGGCCTCGGTGATGCCCTGAACGATCTCCATGTTGTTGACATTGAAAGCGCCGATGGCATAACCGCCGTCGTAAGCCTTCTTAAACATTTCAGTAGTAGTTACAAGTGCCATAAGTCATGTTCCTTTCCTATGTACAGACATTTGTCTGTCTATTTCGTACATATTATAGCAGTAATATTCTGCGATTTCAATAAAAATATTTGCATTTGCCATATTTTATGCTATAATACAAAAGCTACAATCCTAAAATGGCTGATTGTGGGCAATTCGATTAAAAATTTAGCTTACGCTATGGAATTAAAGGAGTGTATCCCTATGAAACTGTCCCCTCTGCAGACTGTCAGATACCAGTATCAGCCCAAGCTGCCCGGTATGCTCAGATCCGGCATTTCCGAGATCGGCGTGCGGGTTGGCAACGCCACCGAATCCGTGGCTGATCAGGACAAGATCGCCGCCCTGTTCCCCAATACCTACGGCAAGCCCGAAATCATTTTCCAAAAAGGCCAGAACACATCGGAAGCCAAGGTGCAGAAGGTTGGCGTGATCCTCTCCGGCGGTCAGGCACCCGGCGGTCACAATGTGGTCTGCGGCCTGTATGATGCCCTGAAGGCCACCAATCCCGAAAATGTTCTCTATGGCTTCAAGGGCGGTCCCAGCGGCCTGCTGGAAGATAATTACCGGATCATGGACGGCGAATACATCAACCAGTTCCGCAACACCGGCGGCTTTGACATCATCGGCTCCGGCCGCACCAAGCTGGAAACCGCGGAGCAGTTTGCCGTTGCCGCAGAAGTCTGCAAGAAGCACGGCATTACCGCCATCGTTATCATCGGCGGCGACGACTCCAACACCAACGCCGCTGTGCTGGCTGAGTACTTTGCCTCCCACAATACCGGCGTGCAGGTCATCGGTTGTCCCAAGACCATCGACGGCGATCTGAAGAACGAGGACATCGAGTGCTCCTTCGGCTTCGACACCGCCACCAAGACCTACTCCGAGCTGATCGGCAACATCGCCCGTGACGCCAACTCCGCCAAGAAATACTGGCACTTTATTAAGGTCATGGGCCGCAGCGCTTCCCATGTGGCACTGGAGTGCGCCCTGCAGACCCAACCCAACATCTGCCTCATCGGTGAGGAAGTTGCCGAAAAGAAGATGTCTTTGGCCCAGATCACCGACTACATTGCCGATGCCGTAGCCGCCCGGGCTGAAAGAGGTTGGAATTTCGGTATCGCCATTATCCCCGAGGGCATTGTGGAATTCGTACCGGAATTCTCCGTGCTGATCGCGGAAATCAATGAGCTGCTGGCCGGCGAGAAGGCTGACGCCTTCAATGCGCTGAATTCCTGGCAGGAAAAGTACGCCTTCATCGAAAGAGGCCTTACCGCGGCATCTATGGCTGTGTTTGCCATCCTGCCGGAGGCCATTCAGCAACAGCTGTTCCTGGAGCGTGATCCCCACGGCAATGTGCAGGTTTCTCTGA
>JAZOBI010000067.1:0-8719 GCA_045595885.1 Faecousia sp.
GCTTTTATCTTGCCGTATATTATTTGACGACGATATTTTGGCGCGAATACGATATGGTATTTGCATTCCCTCTGCGTGTGTGCTAAACTGTTCGTGTCAAGTTTCATCCGGACTTGATTCCTCCTTTAGTTCTGTAATGGCGGTTGGCAGACCACCATTACTATAACTAAAGGAGGATATTTTTTCTACTCATAGCTAAAGCTTTTTGGAACCACCAGCCCGGCTGGTGGTTTTCTTTAACCAAAAAACATGGACAGGATTTCTCCTGTCCATGTTCCGATTCATAATTTAGTTTTCCGGGATGAGAGAATCGATCTGTCCCACGTAGAACATGGCCAGTCGCATAGCATCCAGATAGTTGATCACGCCGTCGCCGTTGACATCAGCAGCACGCAAATCCAAGTCATCCGCCGGCAGCTGGCCGACATAGTACATGGCAATCTGCATAGCATCCAGATAGTTGATCACGCCGTCGCCATTGACATCGCCCTGCACATACCAATTCGGGTCGGGCTCGCCACAGAATTCACATTTCCCATCCACGAAGCTGTGACCGGAAGGATTGGATTCCTCCTCCACTTCCTCTAAGGTGGTATTATCGGTCAGACAAATCCAACCGGCGCTGATACGGCCCCAAACCTTGCCGGAAACCGTAGTCTGCTCGAGCACCTCGTGAACCGTGCCATAGGTGACAGTGCCAACCACACCGTATCCGGTACCGGGGCCACTTCGGACATTCAAAACGCTGCAAATGATCGTGGCATACACCCGGGTGACAGGCGTACCCTGGTAGGCAGTTTCCCGCTGCTCATAATGATCACAGTTAGCACATTCCCGACGCTCCAGACCTTTTTCAGACGCGGTCGCCTCCCGGACAGTATACCAGGCGCCAAAGCTGTGACCGGTGGCCGCAATACTCTGACTTTCCATATAGGCACACTCCACACAAACACGGCACTTTTCGCCGTTTTGCGTGCAGGTGGCCGCCTGCAGGATGGTCCATTCGGACATAGTGTGGATATGCTCCACAGTTTCCTCCACCACTTCCAGGGTGATATATCCGGTCAGTTGGATCCAGCCCTGTTCGATACGGCCCCATTCTTTGCCACCCACATCGACGATTTCAAAAATCTCCACACGGTCGCCATAGTACAGCTTGCCAACCAGGTCATAACCGATGCCTGCACCTGCGCGGATGTTCAGATAATCGTTGCCGGTCAAGGTGCCATAAATTTTGGTCACCGTTTCTTCCTGGTAGGGGATTTCCTGCTCCTCAAAATGGTCGCAATCACCGCAATCCCGGCGCTTCAGGCCGCTCTGCGCAGCAGTTGCTTCGCGGATGGTGTACCAATCGCCGTAGTTGTGGCCGGTTGCGGAAACCGTTCGTGTTTCATAATGGCTGCAACCGTCGCAATCCCGACGCTGAGAGCCGCCCTCCGTACAGGTAGGCTCTGTCAAATAGTACCAATCGCCAAAGCTGTGGGTATGGGCAATCACTTCCACAACTTCTTCCAGCGTGGTGTAGCCGGTCAGGCAAATCCAGCCTTTGTCGATGCGCCCCCACACCTTGCCGCTTTCGGCAGTTTGCTGTTCATAGACCTCAAAGCGGTCTCCGTAGTACACATAGGCCACCCAGCCATAGCTGGAATCCGGTCCGGAACGAACATTCAAAGAAGTGGTGGTGATGGTAGCAAACACTTTTATATTGACCTGACCATCAAACTCCTTTTCCCGCACTTCATAGGCGCCGCAGTTTTCACAATCCCGACGCTCCTGACCCACAGATTCATAGGTGGGTTCCTTGGTAATATACCAATCGCAGAAAGTATGACCCAGCATCTGCATGGTCTCGTTTTCCACCTGGCCGCAGATCTGACATTCCCGGCGTCTTTCACCGGATTCGGTGCAGGTAGCCGCCTTTATTTCCTCCCATTCGGTAAAGGCATGACCCAGAGCATTCATGGTCTGCTGCTCCGTGTGACCGCACAGCGCACATTCTCTCTGCATAAGGCCGGTTTCTTCGCAGGTCGGCGCTACGATCACCTGCCAATCGCCAAAGTCATGCTCGGAAGATTCCACCGTGCGGGTCTCATAGTAATCGCACAAGGCGCAATCCCGGCGCTCCTGGCCTTCCTGGTTGTACTCCGGTTCCACAGTAACGTACCAGTCGCCCATTTCGTGATCACCGGTCTCGGTGTTCCGCAGTTCATACGCATCGCAAAGCGCGCAATCTCTGCGCTCCTGGCCATAGGATACGCAGGTGGGTTTCACCGATTCGTACCATTGGCCATAGCTGTGGTTACGATACTGCTCCAGCTTGGCAGGATCGAAATCTGTGAATTCTAAAGAGATCCAGCCGCCGTAGAAGCGACCCCATATCTCATCGTCCACAATTTCTACTGCCAGAATTTCCACCACATCGCCCATAACCAGCGAAGAAACCCAGCCGTAACCGGTGCCGGGGCCGCCACGGACATTCAGATAAGCATTGGTTACAGTAACTTCAACATTGTGGGCCAGCATCTGATCGTTTTGCAGCAGCACATAGCGATCCAGGCAAAGCCATCCGCCATTTTCAATTCTGCCCCACCAAACGCCCAGCATTTTGTAGGTTTCCACGATTAGAATTTCCGAACCATCCTCCAGCTGACCTACCTTGGGGTAGCTGGTATCCGGGCCATTGTGCAGAGCCACATCGCTGCCGACAATGGTTGCGCATACCGGCACGGAATAGCTGTCGCCATCATCTTCCGGAATGGTTCCTTCCGTTCCTCCTGCATTACCGGAATCACTGGTATTGCCACCGTATGTGGTGTAATCCAGGCAGATCCAACCCTGATCGAACTGACCCCACAGGCGGCCATCCACGGTGGTAACGGTGGAAATCACAACCGCCTCACCGCAAAGAATAACGCTTACCACAGGATAGTTGATTCCGGGACCGCTGCGGACATTGACCACATCGCCGGTGATCGTTACAAGTGTACCCGTCTGGTTCTCATCCGGCATGGATGGCGGTGTATATTGGCCATCGCCTACCGCCCAGTGGGCATAAAGTGTCGTCTTATCCAGATTCTCGTCCAAACATGTAACCTTCACGCCGCCAACTTCCGACGTGTACCAGCCCAGGAACGTATAACCCTCCCGGGACGCGGTGACCAGAGGAACCGCATAGAGGTTGCAATCATAGCCCTGGGCAACCGCAGTGGCTTTTCCCTCGCCGGCATCGAAAAATACATAACAGTAATCGGCGGGAATTTGGGTATAATATGTACCGTTGAGATACATATCCGCCTCCGTCAGTCTGCGGCGCATCAAACCGGCCAGGTAAGTACCGCCGGCAGTACAACGCTGGCTCAGCACGCCAATGAAGGTATTGCCGGTGCTGCCATTGACCACCGCATTCTTCAAGTCATTGTCGCTGGACAGCCAGGCAGGACCACAGTTGTAGGTAACAGACAGAATCGCGTCATACTGATTCTGTGTCACAGTCAAATCGTATTTGTCAATAAAGTTGTTGACATATTCTTCAAAATCAGCCAACTGCTCTAAAAACAGCGCATCCGCCTCATCAATCGGAATGCCGTCACGCAAATAACGCTGAAGATGCTCATCCGGGCAGCGGTTACCATAGCCAACGGTCCACTGCACATAGTCCCATTTGGGGATCGCAATAAAGCCTTCCATTGATTTCAGATACGCAATGACTTTATCGCTGGCCTTCATTGTTGATGTTGCGTGGGCTTCCATTGTATGCAGAGGAAGCAGGCAAACAATCATAATCGCCGCAAGAACGGCGCATAAGACTCTCCTTGTCATGGTACTTTGCTCCTTTGGAAAAATTCACGCATAGTATTATAGCAGAAACCCTTCGGTTACGCAACCAAATTATTTCTTAAATTGGGTTTTTTGCCCTTTTTTGTATAAATAACCAAAAATTTTGGTAATTTATGGATGCGGTTTCCCATTACAGGCAACAAAGACAGGAAAAACCGATTGCAACTGCTTTCCGATTGTGCTAAAATGAATCCATTCCAAACAAGGAGGATGCACCATGTCGCAACCGAAAGCACTGATCGCCATGAGCGGTGGCGTAGATTCATCCGTGGCGGCGCATTTGGCGCTGCAGGCGGGATTTGACTGTGTCGGCGCCACCATGCTGCTGCACAATCCCCTGGATCATGCCGATGATGCCCGGGCTGTGGCGCAAAAACTGGATATTCCCTTCGTACTTTTGGATTGCAGTGACGATTTTCGGCGTATGGTTATGGATCATTTTGTGAATAGCTACGAAAGCGGTCTGACCCCCAACCCCTGTATCCGCTGTAACCGTCACCTGAAATTCGGAAAATTACTGGACGAAGCCCTGGCTATGGGCTGTGATTATGTGGTCACCGGCCATTACTGCCGCATTGAAAAGAATGAAAATGGTCGCCACTTGCTTTTCAAAGCCGCGGATCCTGCCAAAGATCAAAGCTATTTTCTCTATTTGCTGACCCAGCATCAGCTTGGACACACATTGTTCCCCCTGGGCGGCATGACCAAAGAGGACGCCAGAGCCATCGCCGAAACTTTGGGACTTATCAACGCCCAAAAACGGGACAGCCAGGATATTTGCTTTGTGCCCGACGGCGATTACTTTCGGTTTATGAAGCAGTACACAAAAAAACACTACCCCAAGGGGGATTTTCTGGACGCATCCGGCAAGATCGTAGGCAAACACCTAAATGCCGCGGCCTATACCCGGGGTCAGCGGAAAGGGCTGGGTCTTGCTATGGGGCGGCCTGTATATGTACTGCAAAAGGACATGGCGCTCAACACCGTTACCGTAGGCGACGATGCCCAGCTTTTCAGCGCCACCCTGCTGGCCGATGATTGGAATTTTATACCGTTTGACACGCTGACCGAACCGCTGCGTGTCACCGCCAAAGCCCGCAGCCGCATGGCAGAGCAGCCCGCCACCGTTTATCCCGAAGGAAACGGCGTTTGCAGGGTGGTATTTGACCAGCCCCAGCGGGCCATCACCACCGGTCAGGCCGTGGTGCTATATAGCGGCGAAATGGTCATTGGCGGCGGCACCATCACGGAGGTACTATGAGTTATCAGATTCGGCACGCCGAACTTTCAGATCTTCCCAAAATTTTGCAGATTTATGCCGAAGCCCGGCAGTTTATGCGCCACAGCGGCAATCCGAATCAGTGGGGAAATGACCGTCCGCAGGAAAGCACCCTGCTGGAGGATATCAAACAACGGCAACTGTACCTTTGTGTGGAAAACCGGGAAATTTTGGGTGTTTTTGCCTATATACCCGGGGTGGATCCAACCTATCTGGTCATCGAAGGCGGCCAATGGCTGAATGACGACCCCTATGGCGTGATCCACCGGATCGCCGTAGTCCGGCACCACATAGGCGTAGCCACGAATTGTATGCAATGGGCATTTTCCCAATGCGGCAACCTGCGCATCGACACCCACGCGGACAATCTGCCCATGCAAAAAGCGCTGCAAAAATGGGGATTTACCTATTGCGGCATCATATACCTGGCAAACGGGGATCCCCGCATGGCATTTCAAAAAACATAGCAAAAACCGCCCAACTTGGGCGGTTTCCTTATTCCAAAACTTTGCTTTCTTCCGAGGCAGTCAGCCATTCCTTCACGCCGTTTCGTATGCGATACCCTTCCCCGTACAGCACAGCCCGTTTCCCATCGTCAACAATGTAGGAAAAGTCCGGCAGTGCATAGAAGGTATGACCTATACTGTCGGCATACGTAATATCCTCAAACAGCCGCTTGCCATCCAGAATGTCATCCTTCACTTTCTGGTAATGGGGCAAAATCTGCGCGTTGGTCAGTCCCAGGCCCGGTACAAACCTGGTGAAATCCGGCGCGGATTCTCCCGGCTCCTCCGGTTGCACATACACCGTTTCCGCACTGTTCATAGAACCGGCGCTGATACCCATAGCCACACCGGGGTGATTCTTCAGCAATTCCCGCAAGCCTATTTTTTGAAAAAACGCATTCTGCGTAGGCACATGGCCGCCGGCCAGCACGATGAAATCCGCGCCGCTTACCAGCTCCGCCGCTCTTTCAGCATTGGAGTTATCCAACACCCAGTAGGCCGAAAAATGGATGCCCGCATTGGCAAACGCCATCAATACATCGGCGCCATACAGGCAGTTCAAGTCATGCCGATCCGGGCTTGCGCAAATATACAGACACTTGGGATGGGGCAGCAGCGCCCGGGAGATCCGATCCAAAAAGCCATTGGCGTTGCTGAATGTGGGTCTGTCCACATCCTCCCGAAAGGGCGAGCTGGTAATAAAGGCAATCATAACGCGCTCCTTTGTTAAGATAAATGGTTGTTTACGCAATTCGCGGCGCAGCTGCAATCCCTTCTCCCCGGGATGAGGGATGCGCCTGCGGCACTGTAGACAACCATTTATCGTTCCATCATAAACTCAGGGAAATATTCCTCAACAAAATCCACTTTTTCCACGGCAAAGGATTTTCCGTTGAGATAATCCAATCCGCCGGCATCTGTGGTGAAGGTAAAAGTCAGCTTGTAGGAATACAATGCCTGGTAATTTCGGTCAAAGTTCTTATTCAGCTTTCCGTATTTGCCATCGCCCAGCAGCGGATGGCCGGCATGGGCAAACTGGGCGCGGATCTGATGGGTACGGCCGGTAATCAGCTCACATTCCACCAAACTGAGGCCGTTGCGGGAAGTCAGCACCTTGTAATTGGTCTGGCAGCTCTTGGCGCCAGGCTGCATCTTATCCGTGACAAAAACCCGATTTTTCTTCTCATCCTTGAAAAGATAACCCCGCAAACTGCCCTCTCTGGGCTTGGGCGTACCCTCCACAATGGCCAAATACCGCTTGTCCAGTTCCCGATCTTTGATCTTTTGGTTCATAACCCGCAGCGCCTCCGCCGTTTTGGCTGCGATGACGATACCACCGGTATTGCGGTCGATGCGGTTGCACAGCGCCGGCGTAAAGGCATTTTCCTCCCTTGGACGCCATTCCCGCTTTTGGTACAGGTACGCCTGGATATGGTCTATCAGCGTGCGGCCATATTCCGCCCCGTCATGGGGATGAACCGCCAATCCCGGTCGCTTATCTACCAGGAGAATGTGCTCGTCTTCATAAACGATGTTCAGCTTTGGCGTGGCTACCGTCAAAAAGGCGTTGTCCTCCCGGGGCTTGTCGAAAAACTCATCATTGATGTACAGCTGCAGCACATCACCGTTTTCCAGCCGTGTATCCCGCTCCACGCGGGCGCCGTTGCGCTTGATACGCTTGATGCGAATATATTTCTGTGCCAGGGACGCGGGCAGCAGCGGTACCGCCTTGGCCAGGAAACGGTCCAGCCGCTGGCCGGCATCATTGGGGCCAATCGTCAATTCCTTCATAGCATCCCTCTCAAATACCGCTGTTAAACTGGGCTGTAAAATCCAGAGCGGCGTTGTAACCCATCCTTCTCTGGCGGTTGTTCATGGCGGCCACCTCCAGAATAATGGCCAAATTACGGCCCGGTGTAATGGGGATGGTGTTCATTGGCACTTTGACGCCCAAAAGCTCCGTGTACTGGGCTTCCACACCCAACCGGTCGTACACCGCATGGTTGTTCCAGGGCTCAATATTCACCACTAGATTGATTTCATTCTGCTCCTTTACAGCGCCGACGCCAAACAGCTGCGCCACATTGATAATGCCAATGCCCCGCAGCTCCACAAAATTGCGGATCACTTCCGGCGCTGTGCCGATAATGGTATCACTGGAAATCTTGCGGATCTCCACCGCATCGTCAGCGATCAAACGGTGACCTCGTTTCAGAAGCTCCACCGCCGCCTCACTTTTGCCCATGCCGCTTTCGCCGGTGAGCAAAATACCTTCGCCGTAAACCTCCATCAGTACGCCGTGGCGGGTAATCCGGGGTGCCAAGGCATCACGCAAATAGGTAATAATGGCGGAAACCATGGTAGAGGTAGCCTCCGGCGATTGCAAAATGGTAACGTCGTATTTTTTTGCCATTTCCACACAGATTTCATTGGGTTCCAAATTTCTGGCAATCAGCATAGCCGGAAACTTATAGGAAAAGAGCCGATCCAAAACCTGCCGCTGCTCAAAATCTGACAGTTTGGCCAAGTAGCCCATTTCCACCTTGCCCAAAACCTGGAGCCGCAGGCGCTCAAAATGGTCAAAATAGCCTGCCAGCTGGATACCGGGACGGGACGCATCCTCCACCGTCAGACCCACAGAATCAAAGTCCGAGGACTTGTAAATGAACTGCAATTGGAATTTTTCCACCAATTTTGCCAACGGAATGCTGTAATGTTCCTCCATTTTGCTGTCCTCCTTGGTATTTCTTCTGCCATTATACCCGTCAAATCGTGGAATAGCAATAAATTTTTTACTTTTTTCAAAAAAATTAAAAAAAATGCTTGCTTTTTTCGGCAATGTCTGTTATCATATCCTAGCGCCTGTGAAAAGGCGTGTTGATAAGTATTTTTCGATAGGAGGTGCAATGAAATGGCTAAGTGTGATTTTTGCGGCAAGGGCGTGACCTTTGGTATCAAGGTTTCTCACTCCCACAGACGTTCCAACCGTGCATGGAAGCCCAACGTCAAGCGCGTCAAGGCTGTCGTTAACGGTACTCCCTGCCATGTGTACGCTTGTACCAGATGCCTCCGCTCCAACAAGGTTGAGCGCGCCATC
>JAZOBI010000068.1:0-21839 GCA_045595885.1 Faecousia sp.
ACTCGAACCCCTGACCTACTGCTTAGAAGGCAGTTGCTCTATCCAGCTGAGCTACTGGCGCATATTTGGAGCGGGTGACGGGAATCGGACCCGCGTATCCAGCTTGGAAGGCTGGTGTTCTACCATTGAACTACACCCGCAAGTCCTAAGCCCTAATGAACATTCAGCCTTGCGATTTTATCATATAATCTGCAACTTGTCAAGAGGAAAACAGATAAATTGTTGTTTACACATACACCCTATGGCGATATTGTAGGGCGGGAGCTTGCTCCCGCCGGGCATTTTGTGATACAAAATGCCGTGCCGTAGGCACAATGTGTTTATTTTTCTTTGGAAAATCCGAAAAATGTACCATTTTTCGGCGGCGGGGAGCAAGCCCCCGCCCTACGGCACCATCGTAGTGTAAACAACCACTTACCGTTCCATCTTTTCCAGTTTTTCCAGAACTTTGGCAAAGTATTCCGGCAGCGGCGCAAATACCATCACCGGCCTGCCATCCCTGGGATGGGCAAAGCACAATGTGCCCGCGTGGAGCACCTGGCTTTCCTGCCCCAATTCCGGTTTCCTATGGCCATAGACTGTGTCTCCCAAAATAGGATGGCCGATATGAGCCATATGGACACGGATCTGGTGGGTACGCCCGGTTTCCAGCTTGCATCGCACATGGGTATACCCCCGAAATCTGCGCACAACCTCCCAATGGGTTACCGCCTCCCGGGAATTGCGGGCAGTCACACACATTTTCTTCCGGTCGGACGGATGCCGCCCGATGGGCGCGTTCACTGTGCCGCTGTCCTCCTTCAGATTGCCACAGACGATCAGCTCATACACCCGATACATGGAATGGTCTTTCAGCTGGCTGGCCAAAAAACTATGGGCATAGTCATTTTTCGCCACCGCCAACAATCCCGAGGTGTCCTTGTCGATGCGGTGAACAATGCCGGGCCGCAGCTCGCCGTTGATGCCGGAGAGATCATCTCCCAAAGCATACAGCAATCCATTGACCAGGGTGTCATCCTGATGCCCTGCCGCCGGATGTACCACCAGCCCCTTGGGCTTGTTGATGACGATCACATCCTCGTCCTCATAGGCGATATCCAGGGCCATTTCCGTTGGCTGAATGTCCACTTCCCTGGGCTCGGGAATCTCCAGGCAAATCTCATCACCAATATTCAGCTTATCATTCTTCTTGCCCGGCTTGCCGCCGCGCTGGACGCAGCCTTCCTCAATGAGCCGCTGGGCGGCGCTGCGGGTCAACCCGTCAATACAGCGGGCCAGAAAAGCATCCAACCGCTCGCCGGCCATATCCGCGTAAAGAATCATGTATGCTCTTCCTTCCAGAATTTCTTGTTGAAGAAAATCAAACTAACCAGCATGGCGATGGCGCCGCAGGTGATGAAGCAATCCGCCACATTAAATACGGCAAACTTCATAAAATCCAGCTGGATCATGTCCACCACATAGCCGAAGCGAATCCGATCAATGATATTGCCCAGGCCACCGGCATAAATGGCGGCGATGCACCAGCGCTCAAGCCTGGAAAAAGGCATGGGCTTTTTGAAATACTCATACGCAACCGCCAGGGACAGCAGTACGAACACCGCCACAAACAGCCAGCGCATACCCTCAAAGGAGGAAAACGCGGCGCCGGTATTCTGCACATATGTCAAATGGAACAGGCCGGGAATGGCATCCACATGGCCATGAAGGGGAATGCTTTGCAATACCAAAA
This sequence comes from Faecousia sp., assembly GCA_045595885.1. GTDB lineage: Bacteria > Bacillota > Clostridia > Oscillospirales > Oscillospiraceae > Faecousia. The sequence goes on from JAZOBI010000068.1 coordinate 1,733, forward strand.
TCTTGGTCCACTGGTCCAGCACCACAACTCCCAGCACAAATAATCCGTAAAATAAAAACTGCATAATCGTTCCTCCCAATATATCCAATTTATCATACCACGGCAAAATCGGAATGTCAAATTGCAGTTTATCGTGGAGTTTGAAAATGTCATGTAGGGACCGGCGACCTCGACGGTCCTACCGCGAAGCGGCATTTTTACAAATGTTCCCATAGGATGCAGCAAAATTAGCCCATCGAGGTCAAATTTTCCAAAGGACCGTCGAGGACGCCGGTCCCTACAAATGCATCACCGCAGCGATAAACGAAAATTTGCAGCATTTACAAATGGCGGTTTTTCGTGTATAATAGATAAAACTGTGTGCAAAAGTGGGAGTGTCTATGAAATTCGCCTTCTACACCCTGGGGTGCAAGACAAATCAATACGAAACCCAGGCCATGGAACGGCTCCTGACAGACCTGGGACACCAAATCGGCAAATTCGACGAAACTTGTCACGGCTATGTGATCAACACCTGCTCCGTCACCGCCGTGGCGGATAAAAAGAACCGGGCCGTGATCCGCCGCTGCCGAAAAAATCACCCGGAGGCGGTAATCGCTGTCTGTGGCTGCTATAGCCAGCACGCGGCCGAGGCGGTCAGAGCCCTGGATGTGGATGTGATCGGCGGCAGCGCCGACCGGCAGGCATTTGTGGAAATGCTGCTGACCGCCACGGAAACCAAATGCCGCCTGGAATCCGTGGATACCGCGCTGAGGCGGCGGGAATTTGAGATTTTGCCTGCCGGTGGTCTGGAGGAACGTACCAGAGCCATGCTGAAGGTTCAGGACGGCTGTGTTAATTTCTGTTCTTACTGCATCATCCCCTACACCCGTGGGCCGGTGCGCTCGTTAACTTTGGAATTGGCCGTGGAACAGGCAAAAGAACTGGTAAACCGGGGCTACAAGGAAATTGTCATTACCGGCATTGAGATTGCCTCCTGGGGTTTCGACCTGCCGGGCAAACCTGCCATGACAGAGTTGATCGCCGCCATCTGCCAAGCGGTGCCCGGCGCGCGCATCCGCCTTGGCAGCCTGGAACCCAGGGTCATCACGGAGGAATTTTGTCAAAAGATGACCGCCTTCCCCAATCTTTGCCCTCAATTCCATCTGTCCATGCAATCCGGCTGCGACTCCGTTCTGGAACGCATGAAGCGTAAGTACAACACTGCCCGGTATTTGGAAAGTGTGAACCTGTTGAAAGCCCACTTCCCCGGCTGCGCCATTACCACAGATATGATCGTGGCCTTCCCCGGGGAAACGGAAGAAGAATTCGCGGAAAGCCTGACATTCATCCGGAAATGTGCCTTCGCGGATATGCACATTTTCCCCTATTCCCGCCGACCCGGCACACCGGCAGACAAAATGTCGGGGCAGCATGACAATGCCACCAAGGAAGCCCGCAGCCACGCCGCCATTTCCGTGGCAGAGAACATGAGCCTTACCTACCGGAACAATCTGATCGGAACCCGACAGGCCGTACTGTTCGAGGAGCCGGAGGGCGACTATTTTGTGGGTCACGCGCCCAATTATGTGAAGGTCTATGTCCGTGGAGAAGGCCTCCACAATCAAATTCGCAATGTCCGCATCACCGCCCTCCATGCCGACGGCCTGCTGGGCGAATTGGAACGGTAAATCGTTGTTTACACCACGATGGTGCCGTAGGGTGTATGTGTAAACAACAATTTCTTTGAGGAATGATCTATGAAAACTCTCCTGCACATCTGCTGCGCGCCTTGCGCCAACCAGCCCATTGAAATTCTCCGTACCGATGGCTTTGATGTCACCGGCTACTGGTATAACCCCAATATCCACCCCTTCACCGAGTACCGCGCCCGGCACAACTGCCTGCAATCCTACGCTGCCGCCATTGAGCTGCCCTTGATTTTGCGGGATGATTACGGCCTGCGGCCCTTTGTTCGGGAAGTGGCGGACAACATCGAGGGTCGCTGCGTCAAATGCTATGAAATGCGCCTCTTTGACACGGCAAGAATGGCCGCCGAAAACGGCTTTGACAGCTTCACTTCGTCGCTGTTTATCAGCCCCTACCAGAATCACGAGCTGATGCGCTCCGTGGCGGAACGTGCCGCGTTTGAATACGGCGTTCATTTCCTATACCGGGATTTTCGCCCCTACTTCAAGCCGGGTCAGGAACGGGCCCGAGAGCTGGAAATGTATATTCAAAAATACTGCGGCTGCGTATTTTCCGAGCAGGAGCGGTATCTGTAGCCCAAGAAAATCATTCCATAAACAAATTGGGGCTTATCGCTCCGATAGAACTGTCACTGGTGTGGCAATCCCCTTTAAAATTGGAACCGTTTCCATCTACCGATGGGGATTCTCACGCCAGTGTACGCACTGGCACGGAATGACATCAAATTTGTAACAGAACGATCAACGAAAATTTGAATTCCTTTCATTCAGGAGGAACTATGTCGAAATTTGAATTTTGTATTCCCACTTTGTTCGGTCTGGAAGGACTTACCGGTGACGAACTGCGACGGCTGAACATGGAAAATGTACGGGCAGAAAACGGCCGGGTGCTGTTCTCCGGCGACGATATCGCCCTTGCCCGGGCCAATTTGAACATCCGCACCGGCGAGCGGGTGCTTCTCATTCTGGCAGAATTTGAAGCCAGAACCTTTGAGGAGCTGTTCCAGGGGGTTTACCGCACCAATCTGGAGGACTACATCCCCAAAGATGGCCAGTTCCCTGTGAAGGGTCACTGTCTGAACAGCCAGCTCATGTCGGTTCCGGACTGCCAGGCCATCATCAAAAAGGCTGCCTCCCGTCGATTGGGTGAGCAGTACGGCCTGCAGTGGCTTCCGGAAGACGGTGAAAAATACCAGCTCCAGTTTGCCATCATGCAAGACCGGGTCACATTGTATCTGGACACTTCCGGCTCCGGCCTCCACAAGCGGGGCTACCGCGCCATTGGCAACGACGCGCCCCTGCGGGAAACTTTGGCAGCCGCCATGGTGATGCTGACCCACTACCGGGGCCGGGATTTTATTTGGGATCCCTTCTGCGGCAGCGGTACCATTGCCATCGAAGCGGCATTGATCGCCAAAAACCGCGCCCCGGGTCTGCGGCGGCGGTTCGCGGCGGAAAGCTTTGCCTGGATGAACGAGAACGTCTGGCAGGATGCCCGGGGCGAAGCCATGGACAAAGAGTTTAAGGGCAAATATCAGATCCTGGGTTCCGACAATGACCCCAAATGTGTGTCCCTTTCTATCGCCAATGCCCGCAAAGCCGGCGTTTCCGATTGCGTTGAATTCAAAGATGGCGACGCCACCAAAATGGACCTCCCCGCCGCCAGCGGCGTAATCATCTGCAACCCGCCCTACGGTCAGCGCATGGGCGAGCAAAAGGAAGCCCAGCGGCTGTACCAGGCCTTTGGCCGCCATGTAAAATATGCCGACGGCTGGAAGAAGTTCATCATCACCTCTGAGCCGGAATTTGAGCATTATTTCGGAAAGCGCTCCGACAAAAAACGCAAACTTTACAACGGCATGATCAAATGCGACCTGTATATGTACACGGAAAATAAAAGAAAGAAATAAATTGGGGTTTATCGTAGTGTTACACTGGTGCGGGAGCGCCTCTGGCTCCCTCTGACGGCTTCGCCGCTGTCGCCCCATAGGTGTGACCCATTCCCAATCACAACAGAACGATCAACGAGAATTTGCATCACAATATATGGGAGGGAAAGAAATGACCCACCTTTTTATCATCAACCCGGCTGCCGGCAGCCATGACCGCACTGCCGAATATACCAAGGCCATTGAGGCCTGCTGCGCCGGTCTGGATTACCGCATCGCGGTTTCCGCCGGCCCCGGCGATTGCACCCGGCTGGCCCGGGAAGCCGCGGAGTCCGGCAAAGAATACCGAATCTATGCCTGCGGCGGCGACGGCACCTTAAACGAAGTGGTGCAGGGTGCGGCAGGTTATGATAATGTGGCTGTCACCGTATTCTCCGGCGGCAGCGGCAACGATTTTGTGAAGATCTTCGATGACCCCAAGGCTTTTTTCGAACTGCCCAAACTGCTGGATCCTCGGGAGGCCAGCTTTGATCTGATCGATTGCAACGGCAGTCTGAGCCTGAACATCTGCTCCATTGGCCTGGATGCCCGCATTGGCCTGGATGTGGCCAATTATAAGCGGCTCCCCCTGCCCCACGGCTTCGCCGCCTATGCCGCCAGCACGCTGGTGAATGTGATCAAAGGCATCGCGGAGCATTACATGATCGAAATCGATGGGGAAACCATCGACGGAGAACAGACCCTGCTGTGCGCCTGCAACGGACGGTATTACGGCGGCGGCTTCAACCCCGTGCCGGAAGCAGACCCCTCCGACGGATTGCTGGATGTACTTTTGGTGAAAAAGGTGACCCGGCTGCAGGTTGCCGGCGTCATAGGCAAGTATAAAAACGGCCTGTACGCCCAGCTTCCGGAATTGGTGCGGCATTTTAAGACCAAGGCGCTGAAAATCATCTGCGACCGCCCAACACCCATCCAGCTGGATGGCGAACTGTTGACCGCCAAAGAAATTTTGATCTCTGTTTCGGAAAAGAAGCTTCGCTTCTTCTTCCCCAAAGAGCTGTGCTGGCAGGCCAAAGTTCCTGCCAATGTTTGACCCTGCATAGGAAAGCAGGCTTCCGGAAGCTCCGGAAGCCTGCTTGTTTTTTGAAAATCAGTTGCCGGGGGTCAGCGTCACGCTAATGGAGGCTTCCGATTCATCGGAGGTATTGACGTAGAACCGGATGGTTTCGCCCACATTCAGATTGAAGGTGTAGCTGGAAGCGCCCACCAAAACCTGGGTGCGGGAGCCGTCAGCCGCTTCCACATAGACCACAGCCTTGGCATCGTTGCTGGTCAGCGTAAAGCTGCCGCCAAACTCGGCGGTATAGTAGGCGTAAGCGCCATCGCCATCCCGGTTGACCGCCAGCAAGGTGATCTGATGCAGGACCAGTTCCGCGTTGCTGCTGCCCTGGACTTCCTCACGGGAGTTGGCATCGTCCAAAATGCTGACCGTGATCTTCACATCAGTCGGGCCGTTGCTCTTGACCAGGATCTTCACTTCCGTGTTCAGCAGGATCAGCGCGGTTCCCTTTTCATACTCCTCGCCGTTGACCAGCACCGTCAGGCTGCCTTCCCAGTTGAGGGAAATGGTGCTGTTGGAGCTCATATCCACAACGGCGTACTGACCGCTTTCATCCATGTAGCCATACAGGAACCGGACAGTGTAGTATCGGTTGGGTTCCATGGTGACGGTATTGGTGCCGTTGTACAGATCCGTTGTGTAAACCACCGGCGTGATCTTAACCGTCACACTGCCGCTGCCGCGAACCAGGAAGCTGAAGGTGTTGCCCGTCTTCAGCTCTGCTTCGTAGGCCTTGTCAGTCCAGCTGATATCGCCGTTGGGCGCCAGAATACCCAGCTCGCCGCCGGTGACCTCGACGCGGAAGTAGGCATTCCGGTCTGCCTGGACGCAGTAACGGCTGCCCTGATCGCCGGGCGTAACCGTATTGGTGCCCAGAGTCAGGCACTGGCCCACATTGGTGATGGTCAGTGTGTCATACACATTGGTGGCCTCGGGGTAATTGTAAACCGTCTGCAGCCAGATGGTGTACACCTCGCCGGCAGCCATCTTATGGGTCAGCACTTCCATGGTTTCCAGCCGGACGGGCTCATTATATACTTCGCCCATCTGAGCAAAGGTCAGCCACTGGTTGTGGACCTCCAGCAGGTAATAGCCGTCAGCAGGCGCGGTAAACTCGATCTTATAGTCGATCTGGTTGGGCGCCACATTCACCGCGTAATTGCCCTCGCCCACACGCAGGCAGAAGGAAGTTTCCAGACGCCAGTCGAAAATAAAGGAATAGGCAGCGGCATCGTCATAGCGGATGTAGAAGGTGAATTCCTGACCGACATAGGTGACATTCAGTTCCACATGACCCTTGTAGTATTCCATGGTGTCTTCGCTGAGGCCGATCACCAGGCCATCCACGCCGGTAATCAGCTTATAGACGCCAATCTCCTTGGCCACAAACTTGACGGTGTAGAGGGTATTGGTAGGCAGCTCCACCTTGCCCTGCATGGTATCGATCATCAGGTCGTCCATACGGATCACGGAATAGGTAAAGGGAACCTGCTTATTCGCCTCATAATCAAAGTCGAAATAGCGGAAATACAGGGTCATCTCGCCGGCGCTGGTCACATCCAGCGTCAAAGCGCTCTGGGGATTGTAGTAAGCATTGTCCGTGCCGGAATCGCTGCCATCGGTCATCCATACGCGCATTTCCTCGTTGCTGGGGGTAATGACATACCTACCGGCCTGGGGGAAGTTGATGGTGACCGCCGCATAGGTGATCATGCCGGTTTCCACCAGGGTAAAGGGCTCATCCTTCAGCACAACTTCAAAGACAGCTTCTACAGGCACACCGTACATACAAACATCACAGCCGCCGTCGCCGTCAGCATCCACGTGCTCGGCATAGTCCTTGCGCTCGATGGAGCAGGTGCAGAGGATGGCATGCCAGTGGTGGGTTTCATTGAAAGTCCAGGTAGCGGCGTAGCTGTGACCGCAGGTCTGGAATTGGCAGACATCGCAAACGCCGTCATTGTTTTCGTCGATATGCGCCTCCAGCTCGGTGGTGGCGCCGGGGTGACAGACAGCGATAAACCAGTGGCCGTTCACGCTGGAACCAATTTCTTCACCGAACTCATGGGTATGCTCCGGATCTTCAAAGCCGCACTTGTCGCAGACGCCATCCAGATCGTAGTCTTCATGGACACAGATGAGATAGTCACACACATCGCAGTAGCCACTGTCATCCGCGTCAAAGTGCTGCTCCTGATCGCCGTAGGCGCCGGTATGCTCGCAGGTTGCGGGATGCCAATGGAAGGTGGCGTCAGTAGCCCAGTCCTCACCAAAGGTGTGGGTGTGGTTGGGATCCTCCCAGGCACAGGTATCGCAGGCGCCGTCGTTATTCAGATCCACATGGTCTTCCCGCTGGGTTTCCACATCGTGTCCGCAGGAGGCCATATGCCAGTGCTGGGTTTCATCAGCTGCCCATTCTTCCTGGAAGCTGTGGGTATGATCACCCATATACTGGCAAACATCGCAGGCGCCGTCGTTATCCTCGTCAGCATGCTCACCCTTCTCCGCAATGGAGCCAATATGGTTGCAGGTGGCGGCGTGCCAATGGAACTGCTCGTCGCTGCTCCAATCCTGGCTGTAGGTATGCTGGCAATCCGCGGACTCGTAGCCGCAGACATCGCACACAGCATCCAGATCTTCGTCCAGATGCTCACCCAGGTTGGCTTGCAGGGTGGAATGTTCGCAGGTGGCCTGATACCAGTGGTTGGTTTCATCATAAGACCACTCTTTGGCGTAGGTATGGGAATGTTTGGTGGATTCCGTGGGGTCCGTCTTGTCGCCACCGCCGCAGCCGGCCAGCAGGGACAGGAGCATCACCGCGCACAGAAGAATACAGAGTATTTTTTTCATATTGTATAACCTCCGTCTATGTTTCTTCTTGGGGTTCCTTTACGGATTATCAAAATAGTTGGGTACTTCCCCGCCCATTTGGCAGGCGCCGCCATTGTCGCCGGTATAGTAACCCACGGCCCAGAGCCACATACTGTCCTGATCGGAAGCCAGGCCTTCGCTTTCGGCGTCGCCGGTCCCATCACAGAACAAATTGTGACACTCAGCAAACAGCTGCAGAAAATGCCGCAGTTCTTCCGTGACGGGATACAATCCGTCGCTGTTGACCGCGTCGGCATAGCCCGGCGTCCCATACAGCTCCGGCTCCACCTGGGTGCACAGGGAATGGCAGCTTTCGCAGAAGCTTTCACAGGCCCAGACAGGGTTCGCCTCATTTTTATGGCAGGGACAGATATTCACGCAGTAGTTGGAACCATCCCAACCGTCGTGGATCGTAGCCAAAGAGCCAAAGCCTTCAATAAACTGCTTATAGCCCAGGAACATACCGTTCTCTACCAGGGTCAGCATATTGTTACCGTTACCCATCCATTCCAGCGTTTCCAACGAATACTTCATAATGTTGGCAGCGGTAATCTGCGCATACAGCGTCGGTCCCCAGCCGCCTGTGGCGGCATATTCCGTTTCATCATAGATGTGGTAGTAGCCGTCGCCGCCCTCTTCCACGCTCCAGAGCCGGCATCTGGATTCATCCAGCAGGAAGGTGCCGTCGGACTGGGGCTGCCAGTAGTTGACAAACTGGCCTTCACCCGGCAGGGCGTACCGCAGATTTTCCTGGGGAACCATGTAAACTTTGCTGTAGCGGTCTTCCAGTTCACCGGTCTTCAGCACAGCCAGCTGCACCGTAATGGGGTACTGACCGTCCTTGGCGGTGGCATGGATGCCGAAAATGAATACATTGCCGATTTCATCATCGCTGACGGTACGCACATCCTTGATATTTTTGGTATAGGTTCCCTCGGCGCCGCCATCGTCGATGGTGTAGCCGTACTGGGCCCAGGCCACGGAGCCGTACCAAAAATCATACTGGGGATTGATATTATCCTCGTTGACGCTGCACCAGGTCTCAATGGTATAAATACCGCTGACACCGGGGGCAAAACGGCACATAACCACCTGATCCGGAGACTCCAGGGTAATTTCATACACGCCCTGATCGCTGAATTCTTTCACAAAGGGATATGCCCAATCGGTGCCGGGACCGTCACCGTAGAGGATGCGGTGCAGCTCCAGCTCGATGCGGCGGTTGTCATTGGTAGAGGTGTAGCCGTTGATATTATAGGTGTAATCACCGGGCACTTCGGAAAGGGTCACGCTGTAATCGCCGTCCAGACCGGTTGCCACCGCTACACCCTGCTCATCGAATTTGGAAACCACCATGGTATAACCATCAAACCACTGGCAGTAAATTTACATTTCCAGATACAGCATATAGAAGCCGGGGTTTTCCGAAATGGGCAATCCGTTGAGCATCAATGTTACTGTGGAGGTATCCTCCGCGTTCACATCCACATCACCGGGATCGATCTCCACATAGGTATCCCGGCTGGCCATGGAGCCTTCCGTGAACTCTCCGCAGGCGGTCAGCGCCAACAGCATACACAGGCAGAGCATGGTGCAAATGATTTTTTTCATGTTGCCCTCCTTTTCAGCAGGCTGCGGATATCCGCCCAAGTGATCTTACGAATGATAATGTCGATGACATACAGCGCCACAGCGATCGCCAGCAACGCAATCGTAAAGTCCATCTTGTAGGTGGAAACCTCATCCATATTGTTTTCCACCACCAGGGAATTATCCTCATACACCACGCCCCGATCCCGGATCACACCGGTCAGGCTGGCAGCGGAATAGACCGTAAAGCTGTCGTACTCCGGAGAGCGGGCAATATAGAAGTTGGTGACCACTTCGTAATCCTGCACCGCGCCATAGCTGTAATGGATCTGCACGGAATATTTGCCGATGTCGGGGGTATGGAACTCATAGTAGTAACGGGTTCTGTCAAAATGCAGGGTATGACTTTCCGTGGTGCCATCGGGCCGGGTAATGGCCATTTCCAGGGTGGCAAAGGCATCAATGGTAGAGGGGATCACTTCCACCATGGAGGAATTGCCGTTAAAATTCACATTCAGCGTGAAGGGATAGTCCACCCGTTCCGAGGGAACGGTGGTGGAGAAGATATTTTTCAGGAAGGTTTCACCATCGGTGCCGGCCCAATGCCCGGTCCACTGACCCATCAGGTCGCTGGTGAAGCAGGCCACCGTTCCGTTGCCATAGGTCCAGTAGGCATACAGCGGCACATCCACCACCATACCATCGGACTTCTGATATGGAACCGTCAGCACCGTGGTCACGTCGCTCTTGGCCCGGCTCTGAACATAGCCGCCCACATTGGGCAATTCAGCGACACCCTTCATGGTATCGGCAAACATCCAGGCGGTGGTCACCTTGGTATCCTCTTTGATAACGGTGGCGCCAAACTCAGGGGCAATATCTTCGTAAATCACCTTCAGCGCGGTCTGCTCGCTGTCCACAAAGTAGTAGCTTCCCTGACCGTTTTTCGCGATATCCTGCATCATGGATACGCCGGTTTCGCTCTCTGTACAGATATTGACCGCGGAAACCGTCACACCGGCTTCCCGCAGTTTCTTGGCCACATCCCGGGGGCTGTCTTCTTCCAGAGAATAGGACAAGCCATCGGAGATCAGCATCAGCTGCTTGTTTTCATAGGGCATATTAGCGATGAGCTTGTAAGCCTCCTCCATGGCAGCGCCCATGACGGTGCCCTGGGTAACCTCGATCTCATTGATCAGCCGGATCAGCTCATTACGGTTGCTGGCCGCGGAAATACCGGATATCAGCTTGGGATCGCCGGAGAAGCCCAGCACCACCACCATATCATCGTCCTCCAGAATGTTCAGCAGGGTCTGGGCCACGATCTTGGCATAACTCATCTTGTAGTTGAAGTTCATACTTCTGGAGCTGTCGATGACCAGCACATACAGCTTGGGTTCTTCGCTGCTGTTGCCGTACTTCACCGGCAGCAGGTTCTGATAGTCCGCCACGATTTCGCTGTCGGAGTCCTGGATACCGCCGTTGCCCATGTTGATCAGTGTCTTACCAAACTGGGACACCACCTTATCCAGGCTGTCGATGAAGGATGTGGCATTTTCCAGCTGGCTTACATCCACGCCGGAAATGACGATCTGATCATACACGCACAGCGCTTCCACGCTGCAGGGCACCGCGGAATTGCGGATAAAGCTGTCAATGGTGGTGTCTTTCCCGTAGAGCCGCTGCAGCGTTTCCACATCCGAGTCGGTGTTGGAAATCAGCAGCACCCGCATCTGACCGGTAATGCTTTGGGTAAATCCAAAGCTGTTGTTGTAGGAGGAAATATCACCGTCTGCCACCACTTCCACCGTATAGTCGAAGCTTCCCACCGAGGCGGTGTCCAGCTTAAACTGCACCGTATTGTAGCCGGCAATCAGCTCCATAGGGCAAGTCTGCCAAATCTGGCCGTCCTTGTAGAGGTAAGCCGTGGCTTCCATGGCGGTATTGGCCTGAATCAGCACGGAGGCCCGGGCATCATGGTTCAAATAGGTGGCTTCGGAAGCCTCCACGGCGGAAATCTGCACTTCCGCCACATCCGGCGTCAGATTGTTGTCCACATACACCACGTCAATGTAAACATTGTTGGCGTATAATGTTTCCACCGCCTGCAACAGCTCGGTGGAGCTGCCGCTGGTTTCCTTGCCGTCGGTCAGCAGCACCACGTGCTTGATCGCGTCGGTGCTGAACAGGGTGTTGGCGTAGGTCAGCGCGGAAGCGATGTCCGTACCGCTGTCATCCACACTGTAGCCGGTGACACTGGGAAGCGCCTGACCGATCTCCGCGGCCAGCTCCGGTTCTGTACCGAAGAGCACCAGTCCGGACTTGGTGTTTCGAGGCAACTTGCTGTTGATTCGGGCAATTTCCTCGTCGATATAGTCCAGATTCCGATTGGCGGAATAGGAAACGTCCGCCACAAAGACCACTTCCGTCTTGGTCATGTAGGTAGTCAGCACCGTGCCGGAAACCGCCAGCGCAATCACTGCCACGATCAGAATATGTAAAACAAAGGAAGTAACCGTGGCTTTGCTTCTGTTTTCTTTTCGAACGGCCCACACATAAGGCACGATCACCGCAATTAAAAGGGGAACCGCGATGAGCAGCCACCAGGGATTATCTAAGCTGACGTTTCTCATAGCAGTACACACCCCATTCCATCGCAAAAATTACCGCAAGGCAAATAAACAAAATAAACAACGGATCATACAAACCGTCAAAGCCGCCCTCTGTGGCCTGACCCTGAACGGCCAGCTCCAAAACAGGGCTCACCGCGGCACGCTCGGATTCCGGCATGGCGGCAAACAGCTTGAACTGGCGCTGCTGATCGTCAATGGTGGCCGTAATGGTATAGGTTCCGGCCTCCGTCAGAGCCAGCTCCGTGGTGGCCACGCCGGTGCTCAGATAGCTGACATTGCCCTTGGGGCTTTCTACCCGAATGGCATCGCATCCGGTCAGCACATTCACAACCGCCATGTCGCCCACATGATAGCCCGATGCTTCAATCACATCCGGGAAGGAATATTCCATGCAATTTTTCATCAGCACCACGAAATCCGGCAGCATGGCAATATCGGAATTGTGGATATCAAAGGCAAATACCACTTCCCGGTTTCCCAAATTATTGGTTCCGGCAAAGATCACGGGGTTACTTTGATAGGTGTACAGGGTGGTAAATTCCCGGTACAGGCTGCAGCGCACATAGGCGGAGATAAAGATATTGTTTCCGGAAATATTTTCCAGCAGCGCCCGGGCGGTTGTGGAAGAAGACTTGGTCCGGTCCAGCAATCCGGCACCCGCCAGGTCAATATTGCCCTGAACGCTGAAGCCGGAATCATTGGTGCTGACAGTGGGGTTAATCAGCCACACCGCGCCGTCATCGGGCAATTTTTCCGGGCTATAGCAATCGAAAATGTACAGGCCGTAGCCGCTGATTTCGCCCTGCAGTTCCGTTTCAAATTCCTCCGGCGTAATGGTCACATAATTGGTGTAACCCCAGGCCTTCAGGCACATTTCCAAAAACAGGCCGGCATCGGAAATGATCACCGCGTTGTAGGCGGCATCACTCTTGACGTCATAAATATACACTTCATTGTCCGAAGACAGGTCATCGTCGGCCACCAGTTCGATCCGCAGAGAGGAAAAGCTTTCCAGTTCGCAGCTGAGCTGGAACCGGGCAGGAGCCTCCGGGCTCACCACGCCCACATAGCCGGCCACCGGCTCCTGGGCATCGTCCACATAGAGGTATACTTCCAGCGCATCCTCTCCGGCATAGCTGATCAAATCGCCAATCACACTCAGCTTGCCACCGGAGAAACCGTAGGTCACATTGTCGATACCATAGTTCACGGTTTCCTGGGCAACATTCACCAGATGGATATTTTCGTTGACGGAATGCTCCGCATCGGTGTATACGGAGATCTTCACGCCGGGATTCTCATTAAAATACCGCTGGGCCTCAGAAACAGCCAGATCCATGGTATCCTCATCGTAGCCGGCTTCCTGCTCCTGCAGCAGCGTCAGCGCCGTTTCTGTTCCGGTCAGCCGCTCATAGACCACATTCACAGTCTCGCCGGAAAGCACCAGCGTAAACTTGCTGCCGGGCGCCGCTTCCTCGATGGCAGCCGCAATCTGCTCCTTGGCCAGCTCAAAGCGGGTGGAACCGCCCTGGGTCATGTTCATGGAGCCGGATGCGTCCAGCACGAAGCAGTACTCATAGGCCGCTCCGGGCATGGTAAACATGGGATGGGCAATGCCAAAAGAAATGAGAATAATGGCCAAAATCTGCAGAATCAGGCTGATCAGGCCGGTGATGCGGCTAAAGGGATTTCTCCGCTTCAGGAAACGCTCCGACAGGATCCACAGATAGGTGGATGCCACAGTCTGCTCCGTGTACTTGGTCTTGATAATGTAAATAATGATCAAAATGGGTATTCCGATCAGGCCCAACAGGCCCAAGGGATACAAGAATGTCATTTCAGCACCCCCAAATTCACCAGCTTGTCAAAGAAGATCTCTCCCATGGATTGATCCGCCGCCACCAGCATATAATCGGCACCCCGGGCATTACAGTACTGACGGATCCGGTCCGTGGCATACTGCAGCGCGGCCTTGTAGGCGTTGATAATGTCCCGGTCAATGTTCTTGCGATAGAACAGCGACTCATTTTCCGAGTCAAACAGGTGCATTTTGCCCCGCATCTGGGGATTCAGCTCCTCACGGGCCAGAACCTGGATGCACAGGGTATCACGCTTGCTGTCCGCCAATTTATCGATGGCGGTTTCAAAATTATTGTCGGTCAAAAAGTCGGAAATCAGAATACTCATGCCATCGCCACGGCCCACCTGAGCCGGCATAATGGCCTCAGTAATGCAGCAATCGCCGACAAATTCCACCTCATTCAGGGCGCCAATGCGCTCATAATAGGAATTCTTGCCAATCATATTGGTGATCAGCTCGATCACTTCCCTGTCCCGGATCAAATAAATGGACACTTTTTCCATTTCACTCAAGGACATATAGGCCAAAGTGGCCGCCAGGCGCAGACACTGCCGACCCTTTTCCACATTGTTGTAGGCCATGGAACGGCTGGCGTCAATGTAGATCCGGGTATGCATCTGCCGCTCGTCCAGATACAGCTTCTGATAGAGCTTATCGAACCGGGCATAGGCATTCCAGTCAATTTTGGTTATGTCATCTCCGGGGACATAGTCCCGGTAATCCGCGAATTCACAGGAGGAGCCGTAGGTCTTACTTTTCCGGTTGCCACCGAACATACCCGCGTTGTTCTGCTTCAGCACCGTCTGTAAGGTTTCCACCTGCCGGAGAAACTCTTCGCTTATGATCAGTTCACTCATAATGGATTCTCCTTACTTGGAGAGCTTTTTGTTTTCCTTGATCAGGGCGGCGATCACATCGTCGGCATTCATCTTATCGTTGATGGCAGCGTAGCTGATCTTAATTCTGTGGCGCAGTACGGGGGCGGCCAGCGCGTCAATATCCTCGATGGATACATTGAAGCTGCCGTTCATCAGCGCCCGCACCTTAGCGCAGGTAATCAAAGCCTGGGCTGCGCGGGGAGAAGCGCCGTACTTAATGTACTTCTTGGCGGTTTCAGAGGTCTTTTCCACCTCGGGATGGGTGTTGGAAACCAGATTCACAGCGTAGTCCAAAACCTTGTCCACACAGGGCACTTCCTTGGCCAGTTCCCGCATAGCCAGAATTTCGGGGCCGGTCAGCACAGCTTCGGCAGTTTCTTCCATGGTGATGCCGGTCATCTTGACGATGTCAGCCAGCTCCTTTGCGCTGGGGAAATTCACCAGCAGCTTGAACATGAAGCGGTCCATCTGCGCCTCGGGCAGAGGGTAAGTGCCGTCCTGCTCCACAGGGTTCTGGGTGGCCATCACGAAGAAGGGCTCGTCCAGACGGTACGTATTGTCACCGACGGTGATCTTATGCTCCTGCATAACTTCCAGCATAGCGGACTGGGTCTTGGGGGTGGCGCGGTTGATTTCGTCCGCCAGCACCAGGTTGGCGAAAATGGGGCCCCGGCGGAACTTGGTGTTCAGACGGCCGGCCTCGTCCTTTTCCACGATATTGGAACCGGTAACGTCGGAAGGCATCAGGTCGGGCGTAAACTGAATACGGGAGAAGGGCAGCTCCAGCGCCCGGCTGAGAGAACGAACCATACGGGTCTTGCCCACGCCGGGCACGCCTTCCAGCAGCACATTACCGCCGGCAACAATGGCGATAAGCACATTGTCCAGAACCTCTTCCTGGCCAACCACGTCCTTATGCAGCTCGGTCTTGACCTGGGCGATTTTTTTGCTGAACATCTGAACCTTTTCCATATTTTCGGTCTTATTGATCTTTTCCATAATTGTTGATCCCCTTATATTTTAAGTAATATATATTTTTTCGTTAACCGGTGTAGAGCTGGCTGAAATACTTCAAAATGAACTCTACCATTTCTTCCGACAGCTCCCCTTCCAGGCTTGCCTGGATCATAGACGCGTAATACTCCGCGATAACTTCCGTGTAAGATACATGCTGATTTTGCTTGTAATCATAGATCTGCTCGTCGCCGGCGTACTGCATTTCGCCGGGGCCCGCGCCGCCGCCAATATCACCGATGTCCTCGTCGTCCAGCTCCTTGGTATATGTGGGATCCGGATCCTTGGGACATTCGCTGGCGGAAATACCGAATACGCCGCACAATGTTTCCACCGCGTAGACACATTCTTCCTTAGTTACGGTCTGCTGTTCCAGGGCCAGATTGGCCGCGCTCTTGAACACATGGACCACTTCACCCAACCGGGCGCTGATGGCCTCTGCTTCCGCTTCCGCTTCCACCAAAGCCGCCACATCCTGCAGTCCCGCGGCAAGGCTCATCGCCGCCAGATACAGCGGATCATCTTCCGTGTAGCTGTTTTCCGGCAGGTACTCCGTGGGAATCCGCCCCAGCTGGCTCTGCATCTGCTGGGCAAGATCGGCGATGGTGGGAAGATTCTCCTCCTGGCTCAGCTGGTAGCCAATGTCTTCCACATCCGCGCCAAACTCCAGATTGCCCAGGCAGCCCATCACATACGCGATATTACCGGCTTGATCATGGTCGATAGCCCGGATCACATCATGCATATCGTCATTGGAATTGGTGCCGTCCGTATGGGTGTAAATATTGGCGATCACCGCGATCACCTGTTCCTTAAACGCGCTGACAGTAATGCTGCCATCCAGGGTCTGCCGCAGGGTATGCAGTTCCGCCACCGTCAGTTCCCTGGCAGGCTCCGCCATATTGGACTCCTGCACGTGGGCAATCAGCTCCTCCAGAGAGGCGATCTGCCAGGCGGTGGCATCGTATTGCGGTTCCGTTGCCGGAGGCGTTACCACCTCTGCCCGGGCAGGCAGAATCAAGCCCGCCGCCAAAACCACCACCGAAAGGGTCAGCGCGCAAATCACCGTAACCACCGCGCCGGTTTTGATTCCGTAGGAGCGCACCGTCTTCAGTTTTTCTTCTGTATCCATGCGCTGCAGCGTCAGCATGGCGCTTTCTTCATCACGGAAAGCGATCATGGTCTGAACCCGCTCTCTCAGGCCGTGTTCCAGATCCATCTGCTCCGCAGCCCGCAGGTCACTCCTGCGCAGGGTCAACCACCGCAGCGTCATAACCACAGCTGCCACCGTAATGCCCACCAGCAGACATAGCATCACCCTGCCATCCGTGCTGGTCAGCTTGAACATCAGCAGCATAACGCCGGCCAACAGGAATCCCACGGACAAACCTGTCATCAGCGCCCGCAGAAAACGCCAGACCGCGTTTTTTCGCCGCAGTCGCTTAAATTCCGTACCCATATGTACAACTCCTTTTCCCTTTGAAATGGTAAAACCAAATTTGAACCGGAGGAGCGAAAGCGCATCCTCCACCTATATTCCATATCTTTTATTGTATCAAATTTACAGAAAACCGTCAACAATGAATATGGCATATTTCATCATATTTCCCCCATTTTTCGGATGTTTTTTATGCGGAACGCAAAAAAGAGTTTATTTTTTCAGCATTTTTTAATATCCGAGGCACCCCATGGGCATCCGACCTTTTTCCAGCCTCACACAGACGCGAAAAAGGCCGCGGCAGAGCGGTCTCTCCGGCGCCTGCCGCGGCAATTTTTCTTTCGTGTATCCCGTTACGGTTCGCCGGCCAATATCTGCCCGCAGGCAATTTTCGTGCCGGCATCACCCGCCGGCCGAGAGCGAAAATCATCGCTTCGGCTGTGGATTACCACGGTCTTCCCCACCACGTCCTCTACCCGGAACCGTCCTGTCAGCACCGAGAGCCAGGCATTTCCGTCTGCTGACAACAACGGCGGAAGATCCCCGGCATGAAGGGGATGGCCTGTGTTTTCAGGATTATAGTGACCATCGCTGCCGGAAAAATTCTCCCCGCCGCAATCTCCGCCCTCATGGATGTGCAGCGCGAAAAAACCGGCTTCCGACTCCGGCAAGCCCCAAATATTGGCGGTCACCAACGTTCCGTTGGGATGATCTTCAAAATGTACCTGTCCCCGCAGCCCAGGCGCTTGCGCGCCACCTTGAATCATCGCCGTAGCATAGTTACTTCGTTTCATAGATACACCCCCTACTATTGTATGCAGGGATATGCCAAATAGGGGTTTATCGCTTCGATAGAACTGTCATTGTGATCCGGTGACCTATGACACCGGTGTGGCAATTCCCTTCAAAATTGGAACCGTTTCCATCTGCCGATGGGGATTCCCACGCCAGTGTGCGCACCGGCTCGGAATGCCATCAAATTTGTAACAGCACGATCAACAAAAATTTGAACCACACAGCGCAAAAAGGCGCCTGCTTACGCAGGCGCTTTCACAAACAGAATTTCTCTTACTGGTTCTCGTCCCAAACCGGAATCGGCTTGTTCGCATACTTTTTCTTAAAAATACGCCGCCGGAACAGGAAAATCGTGTACACCAGCCACAGCGCAAAGAACATGGCGCAGGCAATCACCGCGTTTGTCAGCGACTGTCCCGCAAAGTTCAAAAACAGCAGCAGCGGCGCGATCATCACCATAGCCGGGAAGTTGGACAGGATGTACAGGCTGGAGGTGGGTGTCCGCAGACCGGGGTCGACCTCCTTCATCAGAATCATGCCGTTGGAAGCGGTGCCGGTCAGCGTGCCAAAGCTCATGAGGAAAAACTCATGTTCAAAACCTTTGAAACATTCCTTGGCCACCAGACGAATATATACATAGGTGATCACAGTGCCCACCAGGCTCAAAATCACAATGGGCAGAATGTAGTTCTTAATGTCGTTGATCTCAATGGCTGCCACGCCGGCCACGATCATCAGGTCAAAGGCAAAGCCGGAGATGCGGTCCATCTGATAATTGTTGATGTACTCCCGGTGCATCTGGTTATTCTTGCGCAGCTGCTTGACGATGGCCTTGATAAGCATGGCCGCCAGAGATGCCCACAGGAAGTTAAATCCCCAGGCAATGGAATTGGTAAAATCGGAAAGGATGCCCAGCAAACACATAAAACCAAAGGACAGTGCATACGCCAGAGCCACAAAACCTGCCTGAATGGTGAATTTATCCACGGATTCATTGTCGGGGATCTCCCGACCGCTGGGATTGGTCTGGTCTACAAATTCCTCATCGGGGCCGGCTGTTCGAACCTGGAGTCCACCCTTCTTCTTGGAAATATTGATGTGCAGCACACCAAACACCGAAGCCACCACAAAGCCAATGGATGCCAAAGACAGGCCGAAGCTGCCGTTACCGGCAAACTGAGCCGCCTGGGTGTTGGTAAAGTTAATATCCCAGCTCAGCGCGTTGCCGGGACCCTGGCCAAACGCCAGAGGCAAAATCAGACCGCAGATGTAGGATACCACCTGATCGCCATAACGTGTCAGCAGGAATAGGATCAGGGTAATACCCAAACCTACAAAGGCCTGCAGCATATAGGTTCCACCCTGCAGCGCGCCAAATTCCACAATTTGCGCCTTATTGGTCTTATGATTGCTCTTTTCCGTTTTCAGCGACATGGCCGCAAATCCGATGGCCAGACAATGATAGGTAATCACCTGCATAAGCTGGTTATCCACCAATGTCATACCAAATTGCTTGCAGATAATATCCACAATCAGCAGCAGCGTGCCGCCCAAAAGCGCCGACGGGATCAGGCACTTACGAAACAGCGGGATGGTACGGCGCAAAATATTGCCCAGCATCAAAAACACCAGCAAAATGCCAAGCTGTACCAAAAATGACCATACGGGACCATAATTTGCCAAGGTAAAATTCCATTCCATAAACAAATTTCCTTTCAGTATCATTGGAAATATGCTGCTATTATACGCAAATTTTATAGATCTGTCAACAATTTATCCTCCGACCCCCGAACCATCGCCAAGAGCCGGCTTTCGAGTCCAACAGAAAATCGGGATAAAAAGGAAAGAAGCACACCGTTTGGTGTGCTTCTTTGGCTCCCCCTGTTGGACTCGAACCAACGACCTGCGGATTAACAGTCCGTCGCTCTACCGACTGAGCTAAGGGGGAATAGAGGTGTTCGCGTTACCTATTTTCACGGCCAGTCACCCGGCAACTATCGTCGGCGTACGTGTGCTTAACTTCTGTGTTCGGGATGGGAACAGGTGGACCCACACGACAATCAACACGAACTCATTTGGATGAGCGTTAAAGCCCATCGTTTTATGTCAAAAGCCCGTCGGCTTTTAACTGCGAAAGAATTATAGCACTCTCTTCCCAATTTGTCAAGAAGAAAGTTGGTGACCCATACCGGATTCGAACCGATGTTAACGGCGTGAGAGGCCGCTGTCTTAACCACTTGACCAATGGGCCATTGGTGCACCTTCAGGGACTCGAACCCGGGACCCACTGATTAAGAGTCAGTTGCTCTACCAACTGAGCTAAAGGTGCA